>CAZFKF010000194.1:0-7552 GCA_964518805.1 uncultured Planctomycetaceae bacterium
ACAGCGTCCTAATCTCGAAACCACTAAACGTATCTGCAAGCGGCGGCTAAGAAAGTCCCGGACATGCCGCCCCCCCAGGTGACCCTGGCGAGTTGGCTTGCCGCCGCCAATCAAGCAGTCATGGCCCGGAACGCCTTGGAGCGTGCAGTCGTCAGCGCTCCCAACGACCCCGAGGCCTATCAGCTCCTGGGCGAACTCGCGATTCGCAACCGCGATGTCACCGAGGCGAGCCTGCTGTTCGAGAAAGTCATGGCGCTGGTGCGGGAATCGAAGACTCCCAGCGCGCGAGTGGCCGCGGTCAAACGCCGCGCGCTAGCCGGCCTGGCAGCAGTCGCTAAGGCCAGGCAAGACTGGGCCGGTGAGCAAACCCAGCTCGAAGCGTTGATCGCCGAGGAGCCCAAGAACGCCGTTGCCCTGCAACAACTGGGCAATGCGCTCTTCATGCAGAAGAAAGAAGACTTGGCGCTCGAAAAGCTCCGCGAGGCAGTCAAGCTGAACGACACGCTGCTTGGCCCCGAGGCGACGCTGGCCCAATGGTACCACGAGGCGGGCGACGAGAAGAATGCGGGCAAGTGGATGCTCGAGGCGATCAAGGCCAACCCGCGCGACGCAAAGACCCGCATCGTATCCGCGCAGTGGTCGTACGACATCGGCAAGCTCGATCAGGCCGAGGAGCAAGCCAAGGCGGCCGTTCAGCTTGATGCCGAATCGCTCAACGCCCAGCTCATCCGCGGCGCCGTGGCGCTGATGCGCAAGGACTTCAAGACGGCCCAAGAGTTCTACGAGAAGGCCCACCTTCAGGCCCCCAGCAATCTCGACGCCACGAACAACCTGGCCCTCGCCCTGGTGAGTCAGGAAGAGGAATCCAAACGACGGCTGGGCGCCGAGTATGCTCAGATCAACGCTCGGGTGTATCCGGATCAGTCGGAGGCGGTGGCAACACTCGGCTGGGCCTTGTACCGGCTGGGCCGCGTCGAAGAGGCCGACGCCAATCTTCGCCGGGCCGTCGCCATGGCGCGGCCGTCGCCGAACGTGTTCTACTACCTGGCCCGCGTCGCAGCCGACCGCGGACGACGCGACGACGCGCGCATGTTCCTTCAGCAGCCCAGCATGAAGTCGCCCGCGCCGTACCTGATGCGCAAGGAGGCCGAAACGCTGCTCGAAGAGCTTTCCGGGCGTTAGGCCGCTCATCCACCAACATCGGAGCCCACGATGAGATTGCTGATCTTGGCATGGATCGTTGTCCTCACGCAATGCGCCGTCGCGGCGGACCGCGACGCGGAGGCCGAGGCGCGGAAGAACCTGGTGGGGACCTGGAAGGGACGGGTCGACGAGGGCGCGACAGGCCACGTCCTGGTCTTCAAGACCACCAGCATCACGGGCACCAAGGACGGGAAGCAGAAACTCGGCACGGGCACTTTCAAGCTGGACCTGTCGAAGAAACCGCGGCGCATGGATGCAACCGGGACCAAGGGGCCTCAGAAAGGCCGTACTTTCTTGGGTATCTACGCGCTGGAGGGTGATACGTTGAAGTGGTGCGTCAGCGTGCCAGGAAACGACGCACCCACGGACTTCGCCACCAAAGACGGCCAGTTCCTGCTTCTCTTGGAGCGTGAGAAGAAGTGATCGTCCCGCGCGTGCCAGACCGCACGCAATGATGTCTTCCGAAATCAGAGCCTACCGCACGGCCGAGCCTTCAACAACCCTGATCATCGCCGGGAGGCACTTCCATGTTCTGGTCGTCGCGTCGAAGGGGCATTCAGCGTGTCCGGAATCGAGACGCTCATGGGCGAGGCTTCCGCAATCAGCGGAGTCAACGGTGGCGCCCCTGGATGGAAACGCTGGAAGCAAGAGAGTTGCTCTCGGCGTCACCGCCCACCGGTCTGTCACTTTCTCCCAATTTCGTCAGCGAGAACGAGTCCGTCGGGACACCGGTCGGCCAGTTTGCCACGATCGACGCCGATCCAGGCGACGCTTTCAGGTACACATTCGTCGATGGATACGGCGACAACGACAACAGGCTCTTCACCATCGAGGGGAACCAGCTCAAGACGAACGCGGTGTTCGACTACGAGGCATCGGGCAGGCAGCCGACCTACAGCATCGTGGTCCGCACATCCGACCAGGACGGCGGAACCTTCGACAGACGGTTCACGGTTTTCGTCATCGATGTCAATGAGCCGCCGCAGTCTCTAGGATTTGGCGCTCAGGGACTGAAGAATGCGAACATTGATGAGAATCAGTCGGCCGGCACCGTGGTTGCGTCGTTATCCGGGAGCGATCCGGACCAAGGAGACACGCTAACGTACAGTCTGGCCACGGTGGCAACCGCGCCTGACAACGCATCGTTCACAATTCAAGGCACCCAGCTCAAAACGAAGGCGATCTTCAATTACGAGGCAAAGAGAAGCTACGACATCGTAGTCCGTGCCACGGACAGCGCGGGATTGTACCGAGACCAGCCTTTGTCCGTGTCCATCAACGACATCAATGAGACGCCGACTGCGGTCAGCCATAGCTACGACGCAACGCAGAACGCACAGATGGTGGTTGACGCTCCGGGGCTGCTCGACGGTGCCAAGGATCCGGAAGGCGTGCGCCCCCTGGCAATCCTTGTCTCCAACAGCGGACCAAAGCATGGGGCCCTCTCGCTCCTTGCGGACGGTTCGTTCGTCTATCAGGCGAACGAGAACTACGTCGGCAGCGACCAGTTCTCGTATCAGGTATCGGACGGGAATTCGTCCTCCGCTGCCATACGGGTAACGATCAAGGTGGGCTACGGTTCTGATCCGGTTGTGCAGTCGGCGAGCACCGGCACCGGCGGCGGAGACCTCGCCCTTGTGCGAGTTGAGGACAGAATCCGCTTGGTAAACTTCACGACTCGGACGGTTCTGATCGACGAGGCCGTGTCGGCCCTCAAGTCGCTCACGATCCTCGGGGCAGACAACCGGGCAGATAACCTGACCGTCGATTCAAGCGTCACTCGCAACCTCCTCCCAGACGGATTGACGTTCAAGGGAGGTAGCGGCTACCTCTCGGACACCCTCGTGCTCCGAGGCTCCAACGGGGCGGATCGTGTCTCCGTGAACGCCAATTCGGCCACGACCAACTCGCTTGTCGTCAACTTCTCGAACGTCGAACGGATGGTTCTGGAGGGCGGGGCCGGCAACGACACGTATCAGTTCTCCGCCTTGCCCGTCACAACGACGATTGTTGACAGCAACGGTGCGGACTCGCTCGATTTCTCCAACGCAACCCAAGGCGTGCGCGTTGACCTCGGCAAGAATTCCCGCCAGAAAGTCTTTGGCACAGGAAACACGCTCACCCTCAAGGGGACCATCGAGACTGTCATCGGGTCCGCTCTGGCCGACTCGATCCGGGGGAACGCGGCCAACAACGTGCTCGTCGGCGGGGCGGGCAATGATCGCTTGGACGGCGGGGCCGGGAAGGATGTGATCCTCGGCGGATCAGGCTCGGACACGCTACGGGGCGGATCGGGTGAAGACCTCCTGATTGCCGACACGACGCTCTACGACAGCAACAGGCTGGCTCTGGCGGCTTTGCTGAAGGACTGGACGTCGCCAGGGGCCTTCGCCGAACGGTCGCGCCGCCTTAGCGCTGGAATCCAAGACTCCGCCGCAGGCACCGTGCAACTGAAGAAGGGCGTCAGCGTGCTCGACGACCAGGCGCGCGATGCCTTGTTTGGCGGCTCGCACAACGACTGGTTCTGCGGTCTCTTTGCATGGGATGCGATCGGGGACCGCGATCGCAACGGCCATTAGGAGTCCGGCATCAAGACCGACGGCGCGGCAGCCGACTTCTGAGCCCAACGTGCGGCTCACGACAACACCCTCGGGCAAGATAGCCCTGAAGGGGTCCCTGCCGACGAGGTACCATCGGCCGAATCTCGTTCCGCGGCAATGCCTTGCAACAATGCCAGCACATGAAAAAAGATCATGGTAAGTCGATCCGTCGTCATACCATGATCTTCATCCTGAAAACGGGACTTGAGGGTCCCGTGCGCCCGGCGCGCCTGTTCGCTACAAGGAAGAATCGGCACAGGCGGGCGAATCCCTGAAATCGATCTTTCGATTCCGGTCGGCACAATCCCGCCAGGCTATTCGCGGCGCCGGGCGATGCGCTTTCGATCGGTGGCCGAGAGCACGGTCTTGCGGAGGCGGATCTTGGTGGGCGTGACCTCGACCAGTTCATCCTCCTCGATGTACTCCAGGGCGGCCTCCAGAGTCATCACGCGGGGCGGCTTGAGCAGGATGTTGTCGTCGCGCCCGGCGGCGCGGATGTTGGTGAGCTTCTTTTCTTTGGTCGGGTTGACGACCATGTCGCCCAGCCGGCTGTTTTCGCCGACGATCATTCCCTCGTACACCTCTTCGCCGGGGGCGACGAACATCTCGGCGCGTTCCTGCAGGCTGTCCAGGCCGAAGGCCACGGCGCGGCCGGCGGCCATCGACACCAGCACCCCGTTGGGCCGGCCGGGGATCTCGCCCTCCCAGGGTTTGTAGCCCTCGAAGCGGTGGTGCATGATGGCCGTGCCCTGCGTCGAGTTGAGGAGCCGGGTGCGGAGCCCGATCAGGCCGCGCGCGGGAATCGAGAACACCACATAGGTGTAGCTGCCGTGGGTCTGCATCTCGACCACCTGCCCGCGCCGCGTGCCGACCAGTTCCATCACCGGGCCCATCCGCTCCGGCGGCACTTCGACGACGAGCGACTCGAACGGTTCTTCGGTCACTCCATTGCGCTCGTGCAAAATGACCCGCGGCTTGCCGATCGCCAGCTCGAATCCCTCGCGGCGCATGGTCTCGATGAGCACCGAAAGGTGCAGCAGGCCGCGCCCGGAGACCTGAAAGCTCTCGGCCCCTTCGGCGAATTCGACGCGGAGGGCGACGTTCTTCTCGACTTCTTTGAGGAGCCGGTCGCGGACGTGCCGCGTCGTGAGAAACCGCCCTTCGCGGCCCGATAGAGGCGAGGTGTTGATGCCGAAGGTCATCTGCAGCGTCGGCTCGTCGACTTCGACGCGGGGCAAGGCGCGGGGCGACTCGGGATCGCTGATCGTATCGCCGATGGCCACGGTCTCCAACCCGACCACCGCGGCAATGTCGCCCGCCGTGGCCTCCTCGACGTCCCGGCGGCCAAGTTTGTCGAAGGTGTTCACCGCGGCGACCTTGCCCGGCGTGAGCGCGTCGCCGGCCTGCGACAGCACAACCGGCTGACCGCGGCGCAGCGTGCCCGAGTAAATCCGCCCGATGGCAATCCGCCCCACATAGTCCGACCAGTCGAGATTGGTGACCAGCATCTGTAGCGGGGCGTGTTCGTCGATCTCAGGGCCGGGAACGGTGGACAGCACAAGATCCAAGAGCGGATGAATGGAACTGGTCTTGCGCGCCGGGTCGTCGGTGGCGTAGCCTTCCCGGGCACTGGTGAAGATATGGGGAAAGTCGGCCAGTTCGTCGTCCGCTCCCAGGTCGAGGAACAGATCGAAGACCTCGCTGAGGACCTCGTGCGGCCGGGCGTCGGCGCGATCGATCTTGTTGATCACCACCACCGGCTTCAAGCGAAACTGAAGCGCCTTGGAGAGCACGAAGCGGGTCTGCGGCAGCGGCCCTTCGGCGGCGTCGACCAGCACCAAGGCGCCGTCCGCCATGCGGAGGACCCGCTCGACCTCGCCGCCGAAGTCGGCGTGCCCCGGGGTGTCGATGATGTTGATCTTAACCCCCCGATATGGGAGCGAGATATTCTTGGCCAGGATCGTGATGCCCCGCTCGCGCTCCAACTCGTTCGTATCGAGGATCTGTTCTCCCACAAGTTGGGACGCCCTAAATTCCCCACTTTGACGCAAGAAGCAGTCCACGAGACTGGTTTTCCCGTGATCCACGTGGGCGATGATGGCGATGTTGCGGATATCTTGGCGTCGCATGGTACTCAGGAAGGGCCGCCCTCAGTCTGGCAAGACCCTCCATCCTACCCGCAAGTGTCGCCTTGGATAAGTGGGACGGGTAAGGAGCAGGCCGATGACTCGTTCTGGGGGCCTGGTACTCTGACGCCTGCGGAGTCCGCCGTTACACGTGGCTCGCAAAGACGACTCGGCACGAGGGTCGGGTGTCGGCGCCGACCAGGCCCCGGATCTGCTCGAGGGCCTGGCGATGGTTTGCCTCGCCGGCTGCGGCGATGCAGTCGCGGGGCACGATCAGCCGGTAGGCGCTGGCCAGATGCGTGTCGTTAGCGGCGACGAGGAGCGAGATGCTGGACGCCAGGCCGGCGACCACCAGCGTTGTCGCGTGCATCTTCTCCAGGAGTCGGTCGAGAGCGTCCGGGAAGCAGTCCGAAACCTTGCGGAGCACGAAAAAGTCGTCGGGCCCGGGTTGAAGCCGTTTCACGACGGCGGAGCCCCGCATGTCGGCGGCGGAACAGTCCTGGACTTGCCGGCTGAAGGCCGGTTTCCAGCGGCCGTCGTTTTCGTTGAGGTACACGACCGGGACGCCGGCCTGCGACGCCCGCTGCTTGAGCGTCGCAATCTGCTGGGCCATGGAGTTTGCGTAGGGCAGCAGGGCATCCGCATTGGAGCCCGAAAAGGCGTTGATGACGTCGACCAGGAGCAAGGCCGTGCCGGGCGGGCAGCGAAGAAAGGGCTGCGAATCGACCTGGAAGCGCACCACGTTGCGTCCGCCCTCGCGCCGGTAGGCCATATCGTCGACCATGGTGCGAACCAGATGGATTCCCAGTCCGCCTTCGGGTCGGCGATCGGGCGGCAGAAGGACGTCCGGCGGCGGCGCGGCCAGCGGATCGAACTCCGGCCCGTCGTTCTCGATGACCACGCTCACTTGCGACGGTTCGACGGCGACCTGGACCTCAACGCGTCCGTCTTGGCCGTCATCGCGGCCCCAGAGGATGATGTTGGTCACCAGTTCATCGAGGGCGAGTTGGACGGTGTCGGCCGCCTCGCGCGAGACGTTCTCGCGGTCGAGCAGCGCGTCGACGGCTTTGGCCAGTCGCTGCAACTCGGAGAGATTGCCGGCAATGGAGAGGGCCAGGTTCTCGCCCATGGACGTTCCGCCCGACAAGGCTCACTCGACTTCGAGCATTCCGTCGAACCCGGCGATCTTGAAGACCCGCTTGATCGACGGTCCCACATTGGTGACCCGGAATCCGTGGTTCGCAGCCTGCTTGTAGGCATACACGCACAACCGCAGGAAGGAAGAGGAGACGAACTCAACCCCGTCCAGATCGAAGACGACCGGTCGATCGGGATCGGTCACGGCGGCCTGCACGTCTCGTTCGATCCGCGCGCACGTGGCGGTGTCGAGCCTGCCTTCGAAGCGGATGGCGATGGTCTCGCCGGGGACACACGTTGGGAGCATGGGGGAAGCCTTCCTCAGAAGTTCTTGTTGAAGGCCGCGGCCAGCGCGGCGGGATCGAGGGACTCGTCGCAATAGAGGTTGAGGTCGAATCGCATCAGCCGCTGGTTGTCGCGGCGGCGGGCGATCCGCTGGATGTTGAGCAGGTGGCAGGCCGTGACGTTGTCGGTGGTGATGTTCTT
>CAZFKF010000195.1:0-7541 GCA_964518805.1 uncultured Planctomycetaceae bacterium
CCTTCATGGAGCGATCGATCAACGACGAAGGTTTGTTCGTTCCGGGCCGTAACAACGGCATCATGGCCTTCAATTGGACCGAGAACGAGCGGGCCACCTGGGCCATCGGCGCATTCACCAACCACACGGGGTTCGACCAGCCGCCGCGTTTCCAGATCGACCATTGGGGACTCGACATGGCGATGCGGGGCACGTTCCTTCCGTGGTACGATGAAGCCAGCGGCGGGCGCGGTCTGCTCCACACGGGGGCCGGCTACGTGTATCGAAGCGCGCCGGACCATTGGCAGCCGTTTGGCGCGCGTCCCGAAGCGGCATTTGCTCACAACGTCGTCGATCTCGATTTCTTCGATGTGAGCAACACGCAGGTGGCCAATGTCGAAGCGGCCCTGGTTTACGGTCCGCTATCGCTGCAGTCGGAACTCTTCGCCATGTCGGTCAACCGCCTCGACGGGGTGACCAACAACTTCTACGGCTGCTACGCCTACGCGAGCTACTTCCTTACCGGCGAGCATCGTCCTTACAATCGCAAGATGGGAACCTTCGACCGCGTGCGCCCTTTCGAGAACTTCTTCCGCGTGCGGACCGGCGACGGCGACGTCCAGACCGGATGGGGGGCGTGGGAAGTCGCGTACCGATTCTCTTACATAGACATGTTGGATAGCCTGACCGCGACGGCCAACGTTGATGGGCGGGCGGCCATCGCCGCCGACCACACGCTCGGCGTGAACTGGTACCTCAACCCTTACGCACGCATCATGTTCAACTACATCCACTCGCTGACCACGACGAGCAAGTTCGACGGCTCGGTGAACCCCCCAACGCGTTTGTCGGGCGGCAATACGGACATTTTCGAGACGCGTTTTGCCATCGACTTCTAAGCCAACGCAGGAGATATCGTCATGCGGACAACAGCGTTCCTGTTTCTGATCGCAGTCCTCGGATGGGCGACCCCTTCGATCGCGGGCAAGGGCGACGCCGGCGGGCCGAGTTGCTGCTCGAATTGCGGCTGCCAAGCGGCATGCGTCAAGAAGACGTGCCAACTGGTATGCGACGTCAAGAAGGAAAAGAAGACCTATTTCTGCGTCGAGTGCGAGGAGTTCTGCCCGCTCCTGCCCGGCCATCGCGATTGCTGCAACGATTGCGAGAAGACTCCTCGTTGCGGTCACACGAAGTGTGTGAAGAAACTGGTCAAGAAGGAATACGAGGTCGAGATACCCGTCTACAAGTGCGTGGTGGTGTACCTCTGCCCGGACTGCGCGGCCGGCGAATCGCCGGCCCCGGCGGCGGACGT
Organism: uncultured Planctomycetaceae bacterium; assembly: GCA_964518805.1. Taxonomy (GTDB): domain Bacteria; phylum Planctomycetota; class Planctomycetia; order Pirellulales; family Thermoguttaceae; genus CALFBP01. Next base: position 1,292 of record CAZFKF010000195.1, read on the forward strand.
TCCGCCCGCGCCCAGCGTGCCGCAGCAGGCGTCGCCGGCGCCTCTGCCGCCCGCGCCGAAGGCGAAGAAATAGCGGACAAGGCATAGACTCCGAACCGTTCGTAGCGCGGGCTTCAGGTCGTTGAGTCCCGCGATCTCCCGCAAGCGGTGGGAACGGGCTGAAGCCCGCGCTACGAACGGATTTCGCTCATTATCGGAGGATGCGGAGAGAAAGGTCCGACGATGCGGCGTCTTTCGCTGATTCTCGTGTGTCTCTTGGGACTCGGCGCGGCCGGCCTTGCGTCGCCGCCTCCGTCGACCAAGGCCGACGACAACAACCAGTGGCGCTTCAAGTATCACAGCGGCCACTGGTGGTATTGGCTGCCCGAGAATCGATGGGTCTACTGGCGCAACGGCCAGTGGAACGACCTCACGCCACCCGCAACCGCCTCGTCCGATCAAGGCGCGACGGCTTCCACACGGCGCCGCAAATCGCGAACGCTCAGCGGCGCGGAGTCGGACTCCGTGGACATCGCGCCGTTCTACGGCCGCGCCGAGTCGTCGATCGACCGCGGGCCCTCCCGGAATGAGGAGATCGGCCCGTTCTACGGCCACGCTCTGCCTCGCGACGTCTTTGGCTCCGGCCTGATGCCCCGGTTCCGGCGCGGCTTGCCCGACAGTCGCGCCCCTTCGTCGCACGCCCATTAGGCTGCCCGCGGAAAACCATTCCGGACCGATGATTACCGCGATCTTCCGGCCTCGCGGAAGATGCGTTGCACGAAGTAATAGAGACTGTTCCTCCAGTGGGAAGGATCGTGACCGTTGGCGTCGACGTGCCAGATGTGCTCGATCTTGTGATCCCGCAGGTAGGCGTGAGCTTCTTGGCTGATCGTTATGAGGCCATCCTTCTTGCCACAGGAGAGCCAGAGGAGCTTGAGCTGGGCTTTTGCGGCCTCGGGATCGGGCATGAGTTCCTTGGGCGGCCTGGTATTGGGGGCGGGAGAGAAGGCGCCGATCCAGGCGAAGGTGCCGAGGTGCGTCAGCCCGAAGTTCAGCGACTGTCCACCGCCCATCGACAGCCCGGCGAGTGCCCGGTGTTCGCGGTCCGCCTGGACCGAGTAGCGTGACTCGATCGAGGGGATCACGTCTTTGAGTAGATCCTGCTCGAAGGCGGCAAAGGCGGGAGCCGACTTGAAGACGTCGCCTTCTGCACGGTCGTTCTTCTGCGCCCGGCCGTTTGGCATCACCACGATCATCGGCACGACCTTTCCTAGGGCCAGCAGGTTGTCGAGCAGCACGTTGGGCGTGGCGAACCGCTGCCACTCCGTCTCGTCGCCGCCGATGCCATGCAAGAGGTACAGAACCGGATACTTCTTGTCCTTCGTGTAGCCGGGCGGCGTGTAGACCTGCATCTTGCGAGTCGTCCCGACCGATTTCGACTCGTAGGTCACCATCTCCAATCGACCGTGGGGGATGCCTTGGCGTATGGCGTCGATGCCGGGAGGCGGATCGGGAAACGCCGCAACGTCGTCCGGACCGAGCGAAATGGGCCCGCCGAATCGCCGTGATTCCGCCACCTTCACGATCCTCAGGCCGAAGATGCCGCCAGCCATGGCTTCCTGCTGGGCCTGGAACCGAACGGTAATCTTGGTCTTGCCACGGGCCAGTTCGCGCGGAATGGGATACTCGACGTCGAAGAATCTCTCGGGTTTGTTATGCAGCAAAACCTGGCTGCCGATCTTCTGGCCATCGACCAGGATGTCGAACCGGCGGGTGCCCGACTCATCACCCCAGTACGTGACGTGCACGGCTTGCCGGACATTCGGCGCGACAGCCAACTGGTAGCTGAACCAGCCGCCCGCTCCGGCGTGCCGCCACACCCGGTCCCGGAAGACGCCGCTGCCGGTGAGCTCGCCCTGAAGGTTGTGGTCGTTCTCCGATGGTCCTCGGCCGATTTCCACCTTGTCGAGGGTGCGCGCATCGAGGTCGGGGCGTGCTACCGGCGCGGGCAGCGGGGCTCGCTCGGGCGGCGGAATGACGACCGTCTTCGTGGGATCTTCGGTGAGCCACACCTCCGAGAATCCGCCACGATTGAGCCGGGCGTAGTTCGGGATCGCCTTGATCCCGGGGCCTTCGATGGTCATGACGCCGCGTAGCAGATCAGGTTGCCACACGGCCTGCAACGGCACGTCCGGCTTGAGGATCATCTTACGCACCGGGCCTGCGAGATCGACGTCCTCGACATTGTACGTCAGCGGACCGCGTTGCAGGGCCACGCGCCCGCGATTGGCCGCCACGCGTTCGTCGCAATGGACCCGCTGCACTTCGAGCGGCAAGGAGAGGGCCACCTGGTCGCCCGCTTTCCAGGTGCGCCGGATGCCCACGTAGCCTTTTTCGACCGGGAGCGACATTCCTTCGCCATTGACCGATAGCGTGAATCTGCCCGCCAGGCTGGGCGTGGCCGTGTAAAGCTCGCTTTCGGTCCGATTCGGAATGCGGACGTTCAGGGCAAATTCTGCCGCAGCAGAGGGCTGCAACGTGATCTTCACGTCGCCTTTCCACGGGTACTCCGTTTCCTGGCGAATGCCCAGCGACACGCCGGCCACGTTGGGGATCGTGCCTTGGCTGTCGACAAAGTGGCTGACATACAACGTATCCTTACGGTCGTTGATTGAGTACATCGCGTCCTTGATGGCGATGAGTGCCCGCGGGATATTGCCCACGCAACAAGGGCAGCCGTGCCAGGGATATCGCCGGCCGTCGGAAGCGAGCGGATTCTGGTAATAGAAAGTCTCGCCGGAAAGCTCGACCGAGCCCAGCAGGTTATTGTAAAGCACGCGTTCCTGGACGTCGCGGTAATGGCCGTCGTGGTGGAGGCGGTGCATGCCGTCGGCCCAGAAACTCAGGCCGCATCCGGCGCACGATTCGCAGTAGCCGTCGTTTCGCAGGTCGAAGTCCTGCGAAAACGCCTCGCCCTCATGCGACGCCCCGACGCCGCCGGTGAGATAGTGTTTGCGGTGGATCGCGTTGGCCCAGATCTTGTCCACGGCCTTCTGGTAGGCACGGTCGCCCAGCAACAGGGCCATGTCCGTCATGGCCGTATAGAAATAGGTCGCCCGCACCGCGTGCCCCTCGGCGTTGGTCAGTTCCACCGCGGGTTTGTTCGATTGGTCATAGGGGTTCGGCTGAATCTGATACTGATGATCGAGGAAGTGTTTCGCCAGCCGGATGTACTTGTCTCCCGCGCCGCTGCCTTGCACTTCGTTGACGAGTCGTCCCAAGCGACATAGGGCCAACTCCATGCCCGGATGGCCGTTCTTCCAGGTGCGTTTCGGCGATGGGCCGAACGTGTTGTCCAGGTGATCCGCGCAGCGGATCGCCGCCTCGTACAGCCGCCGATCCTTGCCGCCGGTCAACCGGTGGTGGGCCACGCCCATCTCAAGGAAATAGCCCATCACGTAGAATTCGTGCCAGCCGATGTTGCTGAAGTGCGGATGGCCGTTGACCGTGTGGAACGAATGGATGTAGCCGTCGGGCAACTGCGCCGCGAGGATGATGGGTATCCACTTGTCGACCTTGGCACGGAGCGCCGTTTGCGCTTTGGCCAGTTCCGTATCTCCTTCGGGATCGACGGCGAGCGCCAGGCAGATGGCCTCCACGGTGTTGTAGACGTAGGCGTCGCTCCACGGGGCTCCGGTGTACTTCCCGTGCGGCTCGCCGCGGACCACGTTGGCGGTGTAGACCAGGTTCAAGAGTTCCTGCCCTGCGCCGCCGGGTTCCATCTGCCGGATGCAATGCGGCAGCCATTTCTCGGTCAGCCGCTTGACCTGCTGCTTCCAGAATCCGCCGATGCGGATCTGTTGGAACTCGACCGGTTGAAGCGACTCCTGCCCTGCGCGGCAGGGAACCCCGCCGAGACAGAAGATCAATGCGGCCGCGGCAGAGAACGCTCGAATCATCCTCATGGTGACAGCTCCTAGTCATCGTTGCTGGAGACCCAGGCAGGTTTCTCCCAATCTAGACCGGACCTTCGTTCCTTCGCAAGCAACCAGCGCGCAAAACGTCCCAAAAGCATTTGCTTCCCATGATCCCGCCCGGCATGACCGTGCGGGAAGTCATCAGGGAGTGACGCAAACACCTCCATGTGCCCCGCGGCAAATGCCGGCTCCCTCTCTCCTGCAACCGGGAGAGAGCCGGGGGCGAGGGCATTCGGAAGGCCGGCCGCTGAGCCGGGCCGAGGGAACGCACTGCGACCCGCCGATTTGGTTGGGGTACTCCACCCGCCGGGTGTTGAAACGGCGCCCGTAGTCCCTTGTCGTCTCGTTGTCAGGGTACTGTTGCTCGCGGCCGTAAGGGTAGGATCGCATGGCGTGGAACGGGAGCGGCTCCAGCGTCTCGCCGTACGCTGTGTACAGATCCTTGTCCTTGGAGTAGGCATCCAATTTCATAAGCAGCGATCGGCGGTGGCCCAAAGACAAGAGACGCTGCCACGGACGCTCGGGCCGTTTCGCGTGCGGCCCTCGTCACCAGGAGACGCAATGCCCCCGATGCCCGGTGCTTCGTTGGTATCGCCACGTGACACGCTCCAATCCCAGAAATGAGCGTATGATCGACAACTCGAATGAGAGAAGGAAACCCATCATTATGGATTGGGAACACCACTCAGACATGGGGGTCTGGTTCATACGGGATGGGATCCGTTCGGAAATTGCGTTATAACACAATATTATTGACTTATACGTCACTATCCGATAGGATCTCAGGAGCGAAGGAGGTCCCCAATGGCTGCCAAGATTGGTCCGAAGATCGATTGCCGCAGGGTGGAATTGGATGGCATTCGCTATGTCATCGTGCGGGAGTCGTGGTTCGAGTGGCTGTGTCGGGAAGCGAAGGTCGAGGACGACCCGACCGAACCCCAGGGTGAGAGCCCGGCCGTGGGCGAAGGATTGGACCGCACTTCGCTGGCCGAGAAGCTGACGCGGCGGCGGCGGGCGTGTGGGCTGTCGCAGGCCGAGTTGGCGCGGCGCGCCGGGGTGCGGGCCGAGACGCTCAACCGCATCGAACGCGGCCACACCACGCCTGACTTCGCCACCGTGCGCAAACTCGTTGTGGCTATGAATGCGGCTGAGCAAGAGGGGCTTGTTGCCCGGGGACCAAGGAAGCCCCGGGCAGCCAACGAACGGGGCGGACCAGCGGGGAGCCGGTAGACAAGCAAACGATGACTCGCACGACGATCATCTTAGACGCAGGGGGCCGTGGCGGGGGCGAAGTCCCCTTACCCCCAGCCCCTTCCGGTATTCCAGACAACCGAAGTGTTGCGGAAACGCCCGTTTCATCTCATCAGGCGAGGAGTCTAACCATGAAGAACAAGAGTCATGTCGCGGAAAAAACGTCTGCGGCGCGCGAGCGCGTGCTGGAGGACGTCAAGGCGATTGTCGCCGTGCAGGCGGACATGGCCGTCGAATTAGTCCACGAATCGAGCGACCTGGAGAACGATCTGGGCTTCGACAGCCTCGCCAAGGTGGAGACGGTCTTGGAACTGGAAGACCATTTCGACGTTGATGTGCCGGACGACGTCGCTGACGAGGTTCGCACCGTGCGCGACATCGTCGACGGCGTGATGGACATCATGAGCCAAGGATCGCCGCGGGCTCCAGCAGGCCCAGCGACTGCTCCGCGGGCGAATCCGTGACCAAGGCGAGGATCGCCGCCTTCGCCCACGTCCCACGGTATTGCGCCGGCAAACCCTTTGACGCTTCCTAGATCGATCGGCATGAAGCGCATGACCAGACCGTGCGTCACAAAGGGTGTGCGCAATCTTAGAAGCCGGACCGAACGGGCAGACCGCCCCGAAGTGGATTCGGCAGACGTTCCCGCGCTCCGCCCGCCCGGGCGCTACTCCGCAACTTTCGTCTGCTCCCCTTCCCGCTTGTGGATCAAGCGGTCGAGGATGCCGTTGACGAACTGGGCGGATTGGGCCGCGCCGTAACGCTTGGCAAGTTCCACGGCCTCGTTGATCGCCACGGGGTCGGGCGTGTCCGACATCAGCAACTCGTAGGCCCCCAGGCGGAGCACGTTGCGGTCGGTGGCCGCCATGCGGTGCAGGCTCCAGTGCTCCGCGGCCTTCTCGATCACCGCGTCCAACTCCGCCCGGTTGCGTCGCACCCCGGCCACCAACGCCCGCGCAAACTCCGCCAACTCCGGAACACGCAAGCGGCTGCCAAGGAATTCGTCGGCCGCGTGCGGGTCGACGCGGGGATTCAGATCGTCC
>CAZFKF010000196.1:0-7526 GCA_964518805.1 uncultured Planctomycetaceae bacterium
AGATCGAGGTCAGTTTCGACATCGACGCCAACGGCATTCTGAGCGTGTCGGCCAAGGATCTCGGCACGCAAAAGGCCCAGAAGATCGAGATCAAACAGTCGGCAGGACTCTCGGAGGCCGAAATCGAGAAGATGCGCAAGGACGCCGAGTCGCACGCCGATGAGGACAAGCGCAAACGCCAACTCGCCGAGCTGCGCAACCAGGCCGATACGATGTGCTGGCAACTCGAAAAGCTCATGAAAGAGCACGAGGCCAAGCTGAGCGAGGGCGATCGCCAGGCAATGACCGGGGCCATCGAAAAGGTCCGCGAGGCCGCCAAGGGCGATAACCCGGAGGCGATCAAGTCGGCCTTGAGCCAACTCGAAGCCGCCTCGCACGCCTTCAGCAAGACCTTGTACGAACGGAGCACCGCCGGCGCAGGCGCCCAGCCCGGCGCCGGCCCACAGCCCGGTCCCGAAGGCGCTTCCCGCGGCGGCGCCCCCGGCGGCGATGACGAAACCATCGACGCCGAGTTCGAGGTGAAGGATAAGTGAGAGGTTGAGGGTTAGGGACTCGGGATTAGGGATTAGTGATTCGGGGCTGTAGATTCCGGGCGAATGTCCGGTCCCCTCTCCCTTTGGGAGAGGGTTAGGGTGAGGGCTGTGCGTGGAGGCATTTCGTGCCCCAGGAACAGTACCCATCGAGACATATGATCCGTCGCGCCAGGTCCCTGCGCCACCAAAGCACCAATCCTGAGCAACTCCTCTGGACGGCCCTCCGAAACGGACAAATCGGCGGCCTGAGATTCCGCCGACAGCATCCAATCGGGCCGTACATTGCCGATTTCTATTGCCATAGCGCGCGGCTGGTCGTCGAAGTGGACGGCATGAGCCACGACGACAAGGCTGCTCCCGATGCAAAGCGATCGGAGTACCTTACCGCTCAGGGATTGCGGATACTCCGGGTGCAAAACCAGGACGTGATGCTGGACCTCGACGCTGTGACGCGCGAAATCGCGCGTCTGTGCGACGTGCCCTGGGACTAGGATTGTACGAGGCTAAGGTCGTTCGAGGCTCGAGAGTACGGTCCCCTCTCCCTTTGGGAGAGGGCTAGGGTGAGGGCCGTTGGTGGCGACGGGCGGCGGAAAAGATACCACGCGGGCCAGGTGAGCCATGATAGTCTTCTGGAAAGTCCAGGCGTTCAACCGGCGGACGAAAGAGCGATCGAACAAATGGCTCCGACTTGATACTGAAACACTCGACCCGATTCTTCGGCACAAGGTTGAACTGTGCTTGGAACGGCACTCTGCTTTCTCGCGGAGTGTTTTGTGCTACCGCAACCTATTCCAGGACACCATCGAACCTCATGGGGATCGCTGGATAGCGGATGGGAGCCACGCCAATGGGAGGCTTATTGCCGTTGACGATTACGCGGAGGATGAGGAGAGCCAGGAAATCGGCCTCACCGAAATCACCAGAATGGTGACGGGGAACCCCGATGTCCTTGTGGTTCCTCCTGGAATGCGTTCACACGACGTAGAGTTGTACTATCTTGCGAAGAACTCACCCCTACCACCAAACCCTCTCGACCATATCCACCTGACGCAGGAAGAGGTGGATACACTGGCGTATTTCTTGCGAGACTCGACCGAACTGGTTGCGGAACATTTCTATCGGAATCCCCCGTCTCTTCATGCGCAGGGTGGCGCGCAGTGGCTGGAGACCATACCCGTAGAAAACATCCGTTCCTTCGTCATCGTCTTTCGCCGGATGTACATGGACCGCGAGCCCGGCAATTATCTCAAGGCCTGCGAAGTATACACAACACACTTTCTGAACAAGCGGGTTACCGACTGGGTTGTAGCGGAGAAGCGATTGTACGAGCATTTTCTCGGCGACCGTGCGTCGCTCTTTCCCGGCCTGGAACCTCGATTCACGTTCAACAATAAGTGCCTGATTGACGCCTTCCTCTATACGAAGTTCATCCATCAGCCGCAGGACAGACGAATCAGGCAGTTTCATCGGTCTCTTCAAGAGGTCGGCAACGCAGATCGAATGGAGTTCGCCTGCTACAACGCCATGTTGGAGGTTAGTCGGTTCTACGCAAGACTCCAATGGGTTGTATCGAACGAACTCCCCGCTTACCTTCGCCATACGGGCGCTAGCCCGTCGTTTGAATGTCCGCCGTTTGTGAACGAAGGTGGCCGAGGAATCTGCCTCACGAAGGAGGAATTGGCGGCCAAGCAACTTCATGAACGGGCAGAGAGCCTGGGATACGAGTTGTGGAAAGAGGATGGAAGACCGGAAGGCAAGTTGCCAGCATATATTGAACAAGCCGAAGCTTGCTTACGAGACTGAGTGGAAGTTGACGTTCACGTACTTCAGCCCTCACCCTAACCCTCTCCCAAAGGGAGAGGGGACCAGACGCACGCACACACACCCATATACACGACCATGCCATTCCGCTTCGACAAACTCACGATCAAGGCCCAAGAGGCTGTTGCGCAGGCCCAGGCGATGGCCGCCGAGCGCGGCAATCCGGAGATCGATCCCCTGCACCTGTTGGCCGCGCTGGTGGCTGACGGCGAGGGGACCGTCGTCCCGATCCTCGAACGCATCGGGGTCAACCGGCCGCAGTTGGACCGGATCATCGCGGCCGAACTGAACCATTTTCCCAAGGTGTCCGGCGGAGCCACACCGGGCCCTGCGGCCAGCCTGCAGAAGGTTTTCGAGGCAGCCCAGCGCGAGGCCGACGCCATGCGCGACGAGTTTGTCTCGACCGAGCACTTCCTGTTGGCCATGACCAAGGTCGACTCGAAGGCCCGCAGTGTGCTGAAGCTGAATTCAATCGGCGACGCCGAGGTGCTCAAGGCCCTCCAGGCGATCCGCGGCAGCGCCCGCGTGACCGACCAGAACCCGGAGGCCAAGTTCCAGGCCCTGGAACGTTATGGCATCGACTTGGTCGAGCGAGCAAGGCGAGGAAAGCTCGATCCGGTCATCGGACGCGACCAGGAGATCCGCCGCGTGATCCAGGTCCTTTCGCGGCGCACCAAGAACAATCCCGTGCTTATCGGCGAGCCGGGCGTGGGCAAGACGGCCATTGCCGAGGGTCTGGCCCTGCGGATCATCGATGGTGACGTGCCGCAGAGCCTCAAGAACAAGCGCGTTGTGGCCCTCGACATGGGCGCCCTGGTGGCGGGCACGAAGTTCCGCGGCGAGTTCGAGGAGCGGCTCAAGGCCGTGCTCAAGGAGGTGGAAGACGCCGGTGGCGGTGTGATCCTCTTCATCGACGAGCTTCACACCGTGGTCGGGGCGGGTCGGGCCGAAGGCGGCAGCGACGCGGCCAACCTGCTCAAGCCGGCCCTGGCCCGCGGCGATCTTCGCTGCATCGGGGCCACCACGCTCGACGAATACCGCAAGTACATCGAGAAGGACGCGGCCCTGGAGCGGCGTTTTCAACCGGTCTTCATCGGCGAGCCCTCGGTCGAGGACACGGTGGCCATCCTCCGCGGCCTGAAGCCGCGCTACGAGGCGCACCACAAGGGAGTCAAGATCAAGGACTCGGCCCTGGTGGCGGCCGCCGAGTTGTCGCACCGCTACATCACCGATCGCTTCCTGCCCGACAAGGCCATCGACCTCATGGACGAAGCCACCAGCCGCCTGGCCATGGAGCTGGAGAGCGTGCCCGCCGAGATCGACGCCGTGCAGCGCCGGCTGGTGCAGCTCGAACTGGCCCACCGGCAGCTTGCCGAAGAGACCGAAGAGCATGCCCAAAAGCAACGGGCCGAAATCGAGGAAGAGATGGCCGAGCTGCGCGAGAAGCAGACCCGGCTCCGCGCCCAGTGGGAAAAAGAAAAGAGCGGCCTGGGCAACGTCCAGGAGACCCGCAAACGGCTCGACGAGGTCGAGCTGGAATACAATCGCTTGAGCGCCGCCATCAAGGAAAAGCAGTCCGCCGGCGTGCCGCCCAGTGAGTCCGAGTTCCAAAGGCTCTACGAATTGCACCAGGAGCGGAACCGGCTTGCGCAGCAGGTCGAGCAGGTGCAGGACACCGAGTCGGGCGACGGTGCCCGCCGGTTGCTCCGCAAGGAAGTCGGGCCCGAGGAAATCGCCGAAGTCGTCAGCGCGTGGACCGGAATCCCGGTGGCGCGGATGATGGAGACCGAGCGGGCCAAGCTGCTGGTGCTCGAAGAGCGGATCCACCAACGGATGGTCAACCAGGACGAAGCGGTGGAGGCCGTGGCCAACGCCGTGCGCCGCAGCCGATCGGGCCTGCAAGACCCCCACCGGCCGATCGGCTCGTTCATCTTCCTCGGGCCCACCGGCGTGGGCAAGACCGAGCTGTGCAAGGCCCTGGCCGAGGTGATGTTCGACGACGAGAACGCCATGGTCCGCCTCGACATGAGCGAGTTCATGGAACGGCACACGGTGAGCCGGCTCATCGGGGCCCCGCCGGGCTACGTGGGCTACGAGGAAGGGGGCCGGCTAACCGAGGCCATTCGCCGCCGCCCGTATTCCGTGGTCCTCCTGGACGAAATCGAGAAGGCCCATCGCGACGTATTCAACGTGCTCTTACAGGTCCTCGACGACGGGCGGTTGAGCGACAACCAGGGCCACACCGTGGACTTCACGAACACGATCATCGTGATGACCTCGAACATCGGCAGCCAATTCATCCAGGAGATTGCCCGCGAGGGCGGCACCGAGGAGGAACTTCGCGAAGGCGTGATGGGCGCGATGAGCGCGCACTTCCTGCCCGAGTTCCTCAACCGCATCGACGAGACGATCATCTTCCATCCGCTCAAGCCGGACCAGATCGGCAAGATCGTAGTGCTCCAGATCGACCGGCTCAAGCGACAGCTTGCGCAGAGGAACATCGAGCTGGAAGTGGCCGACGCAGCCGTCAAGGCGATCGCCGACCAGGGCTACGACCCGACGTTCGGCGCCCGTCCGCTGAAGCGGGTCATCCAGCAGCGGATCCAGAACCCGCTGGCCGTCGAGATGCTCAAGCGCGAATTCGAAGAGGGCAGCCGTGTCGAGATCGACTACCGCGACGGAGAATTCACGTTCGAGCGCCGCTGAGACGCCTTACGCCGAGCCTGCTAAAGAACCCTCCGTGCATGCGTCGGTGCCTGTCCGATTCCCTTGGCGGAACCTGGACGCCGGTGCTCCGGAGGTCTATCACCGCGGGTCGTCGTGGTTGACGATCGCGGCCAGGCCTTCGCGGTACGAAGGGTAAGCCAATCTGACCCGCAATTGCTGGTGCATCCGGTCGTTGCGGACCCGCTTGCTGCCGGCGCCGCGTGGCGGTTCTCCTTCGGCGAGATTCGGCAGTACGAACTCCGGGGGCGGCACGCGCAACAATTCGGCGAGGTGGCGGTAGAATTCGCGTCGCGGTACGGGGTGTCCGTCGGAGACGACGTAGGTGGCGGGCGGCTGGATTTGGGCTTCTGCGGCGAGCACGACCGACGCCGCGTCGTCCACATGGATCAGGTTGGCGATGGCGTCGGGCGCCACAGGGAGGGGCCGGCCCGCGACCATGTCGCGCAGCCGAGGAACGCGCCCGGAACCATAGATGCCTGCAAGGCGAAGCACGATCGCGCGCGAGCCGATGGGGTGCGATCGCAGCGTCTCTTCGGCGGCCAGCGCCATGCGGCCGCTTTCGCGGTCCGGCCGGCACGGCGTGTCCTCGTCGACCCAATCGCCGTCGCAGGCCCCGTAGATCCCGGTGGAACTGATGTAGATCAGCCGGGCCGGGGGATGCCGCAAGGCGTCCAGCACGGCCCGGAGCCCCCGCACTTGCACCGCATCACGCGAGAGCCCGCCGGAACGGTCATAGCCGATGGCATACAGCACGGTCTCAGCCGCGGGGAGCCCGGCCAGCGTTTCGGGCCGGGTCACGTCGGCGATCCGCGGCTCGAATCCCTGGCGAGCAAGTTCCTCGGCGCGGCTCGCCGAGCGCGTCACCGTCACCGGCCTGTGGCCTTCTTCGAGCCATCGCGTCGCCACGCGACGGCCGAGGTATCCGCAGCCGAAGATCAGTCGAGTCACGGGTCACCTCGGGTGGACGGGGCGGTCCGTGCGGCGTGCTCCCGCGATGCGTTGGCTGAGCGTGGGAGGTGCCGCGGCATGCCGCACTTTCTGAAATCGTTATGCTGAAGCATAACCTACGCGGCTGTCGCCGCGCATGGGGTCAATCCAGCGGCCCGGGCGGGCGCGAGCCCTTGGTTTGCGATTCGAGGTACGCGCTGAGCATGATCTGGGCGGCCAGCATGTCCAGTTTCCGTTTGCGGCGTTTGTGTTTCACGGCCGCGTCTTTGAGCAGTTCGTGGGCCTCGCTGGTGGAGAACCGCTCGTCGAAGAACTCTACGGGCACGGCGGTTGTCGCGGCGAGCCACTGGCCAAACTGGCGGGCCTCGTGCGAGATCTGGCTTTCGCGCCCGTCGAGATGCACCGGCAACCCCACCACAAACAACACGACGCGGTCCTGCGCAACAAGGTCCCGGAAGTACCGCGCATCGGCTTCTGCTCCGCGCCGCGTGTAGTTCTCGTGCGGGCTGGCCAGCGTGCGGTCGGGATCGCTGACCGCAATGCCGACGCGCACGCGGCCGTAGTCGATTCCGGCGATTCGTCCGAGAGGCTTGTGCGGCATTGAGGTAGTGTGCGACATGCGAACCCGATGCGAAGAACTCGTCAAAGCCCGGGAAAGGGGAGCGGGCGAGACTCGTGGCACCGCGCCACGATTCCTCACCCCTCATCCTTCAACGGTCTGCGTTTCTCCGGAGCCTTGAAGTATCCATGTTGCAGGAATCGGAGCGTATACTGATGCACTTTCAAGTCTCGCGGCAAGAGCGAGTGGAGCCCGAATACGAGGACGTTGTCGGCGGCACCGGCCAATCGCGTGCTCTGGACCGTGACCACGCCGTCATCGTCGCCGGGGAGGAGCGGATTGAATCCGCGGTCGTCGCCGGTTCCCCCGGCCACGATGCCGAACTCGATCGGCGGCGTGGCCAGGCTACCGGCTTCCCAGGCCCACAGATGGCCCAACTGCTGGCCGGCCTTGCCGCATAGCAATTCGAAGAGCTTGTTGTCGCCGAGATTGGTTGCCAACTCCGAACCGTGGTTGGGCGGGCCGATCATCACCAGTCGTTTGAATCGCGGATCGACTTTGCCGGCCTTCCGCTTCAGTTCGTCGGCAAAGAAGCGGCGCAACACGATGTTGCCGAGACTGAAGCCCACGAAGTTGATCTCCTGGATGCCGTCGAGGTGATCGATCACCGAGGCGAGGCCCTTGGCGTGTTCGGCGACGCCCTGCCGCGTGCTGGGGTAGGTCACGTTGAACACGTGATAGCTCCCTTGTTGTCTCAGGTACCTCCCCAGGGAACTCAGCATGCCGCGGGTGTCGCCCAGCCCGTGGAGCAAGACCACGGCACGCCCCTCCATCGGCGGGAGGTTCCGTTCCTTCTTCAGTTGATCGAGAGCCTCCGAGCACTGGGCGAACGTGCCCGAGGCGTGGCGGAAGTTGTGACCGTCGAGGAGCCGATGGTT
>CAZFKF010000197.1:0-7510 GCA_964518805.1 uncultured Planctomycetaceae bacterium
GACCTCGGCTGCCAAGCGGGTCCCTTCTGATGCCGTTGGGTGGCAGATGTAGCACAGCCGTTCAGCGATGAGCACGTGCGTCTCCAGTTCCTTGAGCGATCCGCTGGCGATCGAGAGAAAACGGAGAAAATCGCGTGTCGTGCGCCGCCCCTGCCCCTCTGCGATATTCGCCGGAACCGAGACCGCAGCCCGGCGAAGCTGCGCACCGAGTACGAACATCTCCTCTTATGGGAAAAGAGCGGCTCATCCAATACACCTTCTCCACCAAGTCCATCGCCCTTCGCCAGACAGACAGGTCTCGATAGTCCTTGATGCTCATGTGGGACTCCTCAAGACAACAGGTGCGGACTTTGTACCAACTCGACACAGCGATCACAGGAACGGCTATTTCATATCGCACCTCCGTCCCGGCGACCCCAAGACTACTTGCCGCAGGCCCGCCGCCTCACTGCGCACCAGCCTATCGCGTTCAACCACCAACCACCAACCACTGACCACCGATCAACGCCACATATCATCGTCTGCGAACGGGTGCGCCGGTCCGAGGAGCTTGGGCTTGGGGAGGGCCTTGAGGGCCTGTTCGGCCAGGCGGAGGTCTTCTCGGGTGGTGATCTTAAGGTTGATGGGCGAACCGGGCACGATGGTCACGGGCTTGCCCAGCCGTTCGACCAGTTGGGCGTCGTCGGTGGACTGGAACGTGCCGCGCTTGGCGTGGGCCTCGACGAGCAACTCGCGGCGAAACACCTGCGGCGTCTGCGCCTCCCAGAGCCCGGAGCGAGAGACGGTCTCGGTGATCTTCATGTCCTTGACATGCTTCAGCGTGCCCGACACGGGAATCGCCAGGATGGCGGCGTCCGACTGCTCGGCGGCGTGGAAGACCCTGTCGATCCACTCATTGGCGATGCAAGGCCGGGCCGCGTCGTGGATGCAGACGAAATCGGCCTCCGGCTTGACCCTTTCCAGGGCCTTGGCGACCGAGTCGCTCCGTTCGGCGCCGCCGTGGACGACTTCGATTCCCAGAATCGCCGCGTTGCCGGCGTACTTGAAGTCGAAGTACTCCCGGTCGTCGGGCGAGATGACGAGCATGGTCTGGATGACGTCGTCGCGATTGATGAATCGCTCGGCGCTGTGCATCCATACGGCTCGATTGTCCAGCAGGGCGAACGGCTTCTTGTAGTGCTTGTCGGCAAACCGGCTGCTCCGGCCCGCCGCAGGCAGAATCACAGAGAATTTCGGCATCGGTCCAAGGCCCTCACGGATCGCAGGACAGGCGGTTGGGCCCGTCCGCTTCGTAGCATCCTTGGATTCTCGGCTTCCGCCCCGCCGCGTCAAGCGGCGCGGGGATAGAAACTGCGGCGGCCGCGAGCCATTTCCACAAGCAGCGGCGTGGGCTGGGCGCGAGGACCAAGATGCGCCAGCCTTTCGAGCATGGCCACGAGACGCTGCGGTCCGAGCGAGTCCGCCCAGCGAAGCAGCCCGCCACGCGAGGAGGGGAACCCAAGCCCCATAGTTACTGCAAGATCGATGGAAGCTGGGCCGTCCACCCTGCGCTCGTCGAGAATCCGCGTCGCCTCCAAGACCATGGGAAGCAGGAGCCGAATGATGATCGCGTCCGAGGCGAGCCCGGCACGCGGCTTGGCCCATTCGGCAATCAACTCGCACACTCCAGGTGCCGGCTCGTTCGAGGGGCTGCTTTCGCGAGGGGGGTAAACGAAGAAGCCCATCCCCGCCTTGCGTCCAACCCTGCCAGACTTGTACATCGACACCAGCAGCGGCGATGGCGCGACGCGATCCGGAAATGCCTCCCACAGCACACGGCCTCCCATGAGGACCGTGTCCAGGCCGATCTCATCCATGAGGCGCAGGGGGCCCATGGCCATCCCGAATTGAGCGGTTGCCGCCTCGATCTCCTCGATCGAGGTTCCTTCCAGCAGCAGTTCCAGCGATTCTCCCAGGTACGGGACGAGAAGCCGATTCACGACAAATCCCGGGCCATCGCCCACCACCAAGGGCACCTTCTCGATCGCCTCAACGTAGCTGGCCGCTGCGGCAACGGCCGAATCGGCAGTCTTGGGACCGCGGATGATCTCGACCAACGGACGCTTGAGTACCGGATGGAAGAAATGCAGCCCCAGGAACCGCTCCGGTCGCTGGAGCGATGCCGCCAATCGTGTGATCGGGATTGTGGACGTGTTGGATGCCAATAGCGTGGAGGCTGCCAAGTGCGGCTCAAGGCGGGCCCAAAGCTGCTGCTTCGCCGGCAACTGCTCCACAATCGATTCCAGCACCAGCCCACACTGCCCCAGAATAGCCATGTCGTTGGTCGTGGAGGCCAAACGGTGGACTAGGGCGGCGGTCTCGGGCGGGACGGGCTGGCCAGGGGGTGTCAATTCCATGGCGATCCGCGACGAAACCGAGGCAAGCGCCTCGGGGTTCGTGTCGGATAGGTACACGGGCACCTTCAGACGCACATTGGCGGCGGCGATCTCGGCGCCAATTACGCCAGCCCCGATAATGGCCACGGTCCGCACTGGGCTTGCGTCAGAAGGACCCGGCCGCGAGCAGGCATCCTCCCTCACCGCTTGGAACGCGGCAGATGCGGAAGCGGTTCTCTCGGAGGTGGGCAGCTCGTGCTTTCCAGACGATGAACTCGTACTCATCGCGATTCCACCTAGAGTATTTTTCCTATTATCCCTATTCTTCCGGAATCTGCCAGCGGCTGGCACTCTACCGCTCACTCAGAGGGGTGCTCGTCGCTTGCGTTTCTTGAGCGTCGGATGCTGCGCTGTCCGAGGGAGAGATCTTGGAAAGGCTTTCGAGAGCCGCTAGGCGCACGCTGTACTGATCGTTGAGAAGGCCCGAAAGGGTGGCCTTGTACGCGGGGTCGGGGACTTGCCCCATGGCCGCGGCAGCCTGGCGACGAATGGTGACGTCACGGCTGTGAGCCAATCGTTCGAGGGCAGGCGGGCCTGCCGGGTCGCCGAGGCGAGCCAAGGCGGTCGCCGCCTCCACCCGGAGCGACTCCTCCCTTGCCCCAAGCAACTGGCGAAGCGGTTGCGAGTCCACGAGTTCGCCCCCGGCCCCCAGTGCTCGGATCGCCTGGCGAACCACCTCCGGATGCGTATCGCCCAACGACGGAATCAGGGCAGGCGCGTGTTTGGGACTGGGGTGGGCGGTCAGGTAGAGGCATGCCATGCGGCGGACTTCGGGCATTGCATGGCGTATTCCGGCGTACGCCAAGCGGGCCGATGGTTCGCTGGAGTCTTCTGCCACGACGTTGAACGCAATCCGCCAAACCACCGGATCGGGTTCGTCCTTGACCAGCTCGGTCAGTCGCCCCAAGGCAAGGGCGCCTAGCGCCTGCCGATCGCGTGCTGCCAGGAGCTCGTCGGCGGCGCTGCGACGCGTGGTGAGGTCGCGTGATCGCAGCCCGGCCAACGCGGCAAAATCCGAGGCGCACTGCGCCAAGGCCTCCTGGTAGACCGCTTCCGGGAGCGGCAGCGGCGACCGCGCGGCAACCTGCTCCAGCACTTCGACAAGATGCGGCCCGAAGGTCGTCAATTGGCGGACAGCCTGTTCTTTCGCCCGGATGGAGGCGGCGGAGCGGAGTTCCGCAATGCAACGCTCCACTTCGGCGATCTCCTCGGTCCGGACCGGGTCCGTGGGAAGCGAGCGGCGCGGATCCGCCGCGAGTGCCGTCGGATCTTCGGGAAATTGGCCGCGGAATGCATTGTGGAGGCGGCCGAGGACCTTGGCGCGCTGCCCAGGGTTGCCGTCGACCGGGAATTCGGCTGCGGGGGACCATTGGGCCGCGAGTTGCGCGGCGCCTTCCTGTCGGGTCACGCGAGCATTGCTGGCCATTGCGCTCAGAAGGATGGGGCCTGCCAAGGGCAGCGGCCACTTCGCCACGCCGCGCACGACGACCTTCTGGACTTCGGCGCTTGGATCGTCGATCAGTTGTCGGGCCAGATGGACGCCCGTGGCGTCCGGACGCGTGGCAAGCGTCTCAGCGGCCACCAACCGCACGCGCCATGATCGGTCTTTCTGGGCTCGAACGGCGGCCCGTTCGTCTCCCAACTGTATCAAGGCCCGAGCTGCCGCCGCGCGGACCAATTCGCCGGAGGCGTCCAGGAGGGGAACCAGCGTCTTCGAGGATTGCTCGCCTCCGAGAGTCCCCAACGCGGCAATGGCGGCCAGTCTCACTTGGAGATCGTGGTCCTGAAGCGACGCGATGGCCAGCTTCTCTGCCTCGGGTACGCGGCGCTGGGCGGCCGCCTCCACGTAGGCTGCGCGGACCCTGGGATTGGGGTCGTCCGCCAACTGGGATATCTCACCAGGGAGGCCGCCTTTCCCGTCGCGCTGCCACGACTTGATCGCATCGAGCTTCGCTTGCCCCGTGGCCGCTGACTCGCTCGACAGTGCGCGCACGAGCTTTTCGTCCTTCTGCACCGCGGGCGCCGCCGAATTGTCGCCGGCCTTCGACGGCGCAGGATCGGACTCGGATGCAGCGGAGGCGGTGGCGACCGGGTCGGACGACGTCGCCGAATCGAATGGTCGCGTCAACCATCCCGAACAGCCGGAAATGGCCAATGCCGCAGCGAGCAGCGCGGGCAGCGCGCGGCGCGCGAGCGCGAAACCGTGCGGGAAAAGGACACGCAAATCCGTTTGCGAATTCGAGGTATGCATCCGTCACCTGGCCGCGCGTCCGTGCGGGCCGCTCCCGTCTGCCAGCCTTTTCGGCTTACTTCTTCGCCGGGGCGCTCTTGGCGGCGCCCTTGTCCTGGGCGGGCGGCGGGGCCTGAGGTCCACCTTTCAGCAAATCCTGCAATTTGGTTCTCGCCGTCGAGAGGTTCTGGGAAAGAACCCGGTACTCCTCCTCGTCCTTGTCGAGGATTCTGATCTGATCCTGGACCGACTTGAGGATTGAATCGACAAACCGGTAGTCCGGGTCGGCGGCGAGGCGATCCTTGTCGTCGGGGAGGTTCTTGGCGGTCTTGGCGAAGAGCCGAATTCCCGCGATCTGACCGTCCGAGGGTCCGTTCAGCCCGAGCCGCGCGACGTTCAAATAGTACTTCAGGCTCCGCCGCAGGCGAAGCACGCGTTCGGCAGTCTCTTCGTCTTCCGGTTCCTTGGCTCCCGGCGCGCCACCGTACGGCGACGAGCCCATTCCCGGCATACCAGGCATGCTCGGCATGGACATGCGCCCCATGCCGGGCATGCCCGGCATCATCGAGCCCATTCCCGGACGCATTCCTCCGCCAGCGGCAGATTTGCCCGTGGGCGCCGTGGCAGTCCTCGCCTTGCGCAATTGGGCCGAGCAAGCCTCGACCGCCAGTTGGCCGAGCGGCACGGCCAACTGACTGGGGCTTTGGGCCGTGAACCCCTTGTAGTCGAACGTGCCCAAAGCGCGGGCCGCGGCACACCGTGTCATCATGGGAGCTGCCTTGTCGGCAACGATGGCCGCCAGGGTTGTCACCACCGATCCGTTGGGGCCCAACGAGCGAAGCGCGGCAAGGACCTCGATCGCCAGGGCGCGAATCCAGCCGTGACCGTCCGGCGAGCGGCCCGGCGGCGGAGGCGATTTGGCCACGTCGAGCAACATGGGGACGATCTGGCTCTCCCAGGCAGGAGGATCTTGGGCGCCGGGACGAGCCTGGCGCTCCGCCGCCACCAGCCCTGCGTGCCGAGCCAGGCCAATCAGGGCAGCCACGCGAACCGCGTCGGAATCCGTGTTCTTCACAGCGTCGACCAGTATCTTGAGCGCTGCGGGAAGCGGCTGGACCAGGCCCCGCGCGCCCGGTGCCAATTCCTGGACATTCAGTTCGCCGAGAACCACGGTGGCGTTGTAGCGGACTGCGGGATGATACTCGGGCCCGATCAGCTTCGTCATGTAGTCGAGCGTCAGTCGGAGCAGGCGATCGTACGGCGGACCGCTCTTGCCGTTGAGAAAATCGCCGCGAAGCTCCTTACGGTAGTCGATGAGCGACGTAAGGTTGGCCGGCGACGTCCAACGGGGTAGGGCATATTCGGTGTAGTAGGCGTCGAATTGCGCCTCCTCGCCAGCCGCGAAGGCCTGCGCGCGCAACCCCTTCTGAACATTGCCCCTGGTCCTCTCTTTTTTGAATCGCTCGGCGGCCTTCTGGAGTTCGTCATCGCTTGCGTCTTGCTTGTAGGTCTTGGGACGCGGCGGCGGGGTGGGTTCCGCAGCCGCTGGTTCCTCTGCCGCCGGTTCTTTTGCGGCAGGCTTGGCGGCTGGCGCAGCTTTGCCGGGCGCAGTCTTGGGTTCGCTCGCAGGCGCGGCGGCCGCTTTCGGCTCTGCCTTGGGTGCCGCTGCAGGAGCCTTCGCTTCTGCCTTAGGTGCCGCCGTGGCAGCTTTGGTCTCCGCGGGCTTGGCGGCGGCTTTCGATGCGTCCTGGGCAGCCGAACGCGGAACATACCATGCGACGCCGATGAGAGTCGCCAGAATGCCTACGGCGCGCCAAGAATCAAGCGTTCTCCGGGTACGCTGATGATGGATCGACATGGAATTCACAACCTCTGGTGCCGAACGGCTTTGAGTCAACTCCCCTATAGGGTACCAAGGGCTCCACACCGATGTCAAGCTGGATAGGCTGAAGCGGTTGCCGCGGTGCTTGCCCTCCCAGAGGATGACGACCGGCATGGCGAATTTGTTACATTGCCGCAGGACGCGTTTGACAGCCGTGCCCTCGGGGCCATAGAGTGTTGTAGTTGCAGGACGGTTTGGGGGGTGCGAATGACGCTGCTTTACAACGATGCTTGCTTTCTCAGGCACGAGACGGGATCGCATCCTGAACGGGCGGAACGGGTGCGGCGGGTCAACGAGGATCTCGCGGAGTCGGGACTGGAGGCACGCTGCCAACGGCCGGAATGGCAGCCCGTGACTCGCCGTCGCCTTACCCGCATCCATAGCCCACGCTACGCCGATGAGGTATGGTCGCTGGCAAAATCCGGCGGGGGGGAAGCCGACTCGGAGACAGTGGTCAGTCCGTGCTCCTATGACGTGGCGCTGCTGGCCGCAGGCGCGGTCTGTGATGCCACCGACCGAATCCTACGTGGCGAAGACACCCAGGCCCTGTGCCTGGTCAGACCCCCAGGACATCACGCGACGTTGCGGCGGGCCATGGGATTCTGTTTGTTCAACAATGTGGCGATTGCCGCGCGCGCCGCGATCGACGAGCACCGACTGGATCGAGTCCTGATCGTCGATTGGGACATCCACCACGGCAACGGCACCCAGGCGACGTTTTGGGAAGAGCCCCGCGTGGGAGTGCTGTCGATCCATCGGCATCCGTTCTATCCGGGCACCGGCCTGGAAGACGAGACCGGCACCGGCGATGGACTGGGCACAACGGTCAATCTGCCGGTTCCCTTTGGCATCACGCGCCGGGACTATCTAAGCGCGTTCGAGACGGCTTTGGAGCGGTTCGCCTCCAAGATGAAGCCCCAAATGGTGTTCCTAAGCGCCGGATTCGACACCCATTGGCGGGAC
>CAZFKF010000198.1:0-7490 GCA_964518805.1 uncultured Planctomycetaceae bacterium
CGTCTTCCAGACCACGTTTTCCTTCTCGCTCCACCGGAGCGGCAATTGGGCCGAGTCCACATGTCCCTGATCGGTGGGGCCGCGAAAACTCGTCCAGTGGTCACCGCCCTCAACCATCCCCGCCGCTGCGATGCTCAGCACGAGGGCCATCCACGATCGTCTCCAGGCGCCTATCATCCACGAAGTCTCCATGGTTCGATGCTCATTTCCACGTTGCATGCTGTGAAGCCTGGCCCCCGTTGGGCCGGCCGCAGAACCGCCAATCTACATCCCGCCGGCAACGCACACAAGAACGGCGGCCAAGACTCGATCCGAGCCGTGCGCCGGCTGGGATTGCGGCGGGGCCGCATGTTGTGGTTCAATGTCGGCCAGGGAAGCTGGATCGCGGGGCTGTTCAAGCAGCACGGCGGATATGAACTCCACTCCCTGTGCGACTACAGGCACATGAGGTCTCGCGAACGCATCTCGCCGCTGGCGCGGCCCAGATAAGCAGAGACGTCTGGGCCACCCGCGGCTTGTCTCGGCCGCGTAGGACGGGTCGGAGACCCATCCTACGCGTTACGGAAACCGCACGTAGAACGCCAGCACGGCCACGGTCACGATCGCCCACCATAGAAGCGGGCTGCGCAGGCCGCCGTACTGTTTTCGCTCCGACTCGGGCAGCAGCAGGCTTTCCTTGTTCCAAATGAGCCCCACGAGTTCGGCTTCCGGTTTGGGACGCGTCATCAAGCTGATCGCAGCGCACGCAGCCATGCAGATCCAGAACACGATGCCCGTGCGGTTGAAGAATGGCATTGTGGGACACCACCATTGCAGGCCGGCGGATAGCGGGATCGTCAAGACGCGGCCGACCAGGGCCCCGGCGTGCGTGGTACGTTTCCAGAGAATGCCCAGCAGGAACATCGTGGCGATCCCCGGCGTGAAATAGCCGTACGCATCCAGCAGGTAGAGGAAGACGGGCTTGTCCTTGTGGGAGATCAGCAGGGTCGCACAGCCGATTCCCAAGAGGATCACTACGACGCCGGCCCACCTGCCAAATCGGACGGCCTGCGCTTCCGAGGCATCCTTACGGAGGAAAGGCAGATAGAAGTCGATCGTGGCGATGGTCGTGCAGGAATTGACCGCACCGGAGACGTGCGACATCACCGCGGCGATCAGGGCCGCCATGACCAGCCCCACCAGCCCCGGCGAGAGCAGGCCCTTGACCAGGGTCGGAAACACCAGGTCGGGGCTTGCCAGGCCCGGATACAACTGCGGCGCCACCAACCCCGGCACGATGATCACCAGGGGAATAAGGAATTTCAGGTAATCGGCGAACACCACTCCCATGCGGGCGTGCCATTCGCTCTTGGCGGCCAGCGTGCGCTGGACGATGAACTGGTTGGCGGCGCAATAGAACACGCTGATGCAGATCACCCCGCCCAGGTACATGGTCCACGGAAAGTCGGGATCATCGGCCGGCATGAGCATGTGCCAGTCGCCGGAGGTGGCTATCACGGCCGACCACCCCCCCACCTTCTTGATCGTGGCAAAGGCCAAGGCGATCCCTCCGGCCAAGAGCACGATCAGTTGCAGCATCTCGGTCCAAATCACGGCGCGAAGTCCGCCCGCGATGGTGTACGCTCCGGTGGCCAGCGCCAGCACCATGATGCTCCAAAAAATGTCGGTGCGCACGACAGAGTGTAGGGCCACGCCGCCGAGGTAGAGCACCGCGCTGACTTCGACGAACACGTAGGTCAACAGCACGAGGGCCGCGTAGGTGGTTCGGGCCGCCGTGCCGAATCGTTTTTCGAGGAATTCCGGCATCGTGTAGAAGCCGTTGCGCAGGTAGAAGGGAAGAAAGATCCACAAGAGGGCGTTGAAGCCCAAGAGGATCGCCCCCCATTCGATGACAATCGACACGAAGCCGCGGTGATACGCGGTGCCCATCACGCCCACCAAATGATGGCTGCTGATGTTCGAGGCCACGATGCTCCCGCCGATCATCCACCAGGGAAGCTTGTCCCCGGCCAGGAAGTAGTCGCGTTTGGTGCCCGATCCCTTGCGCGCCGCATAGGCGCCCAGTCCGAGGATCACCAGGGCATAGGCTGCAAACACGCCGATGTCGAGTTCAGTCAGGTCCATAGGAGACTCGTCGGATAGGTGCCGTCGTGCGCCCCGTATATCATCCGGCCGATACCATAGTGCCCCGAACGCTGCGCATCAACGACCTGCTCCGCCGTTCATGTCCAAATCCAAGCCTACCGGGGCGGTGCCATTCCGACTGTCCCGATATTGTGTTGTAGATTAATACAGCCGTTGGTGGGGTAACAGTTGGCGTGGAATGAGGCGGACGAACTCCGACCCGCGGCTCCCTATCTCGGAAACGTTGGAGAAGGTGTGGCCCATGAGGAACCCACGCGGCGGTCGGGGCCGTTGACCAGTCCAAGCGTTGTCTCATGGGGACGGATTTCGTACGATGGGTTGGATACCTCTCCCTGAACGCCTCCCTGGCCGCACCCCGTGAACGGCATTCCATCGACAGACTCGCGCCTGGACCGCAAACGGGAAATCCGTCGGCTGGCGATAGCAAGGCGCGAGGGAGTGCCCGATCGCGAAGGTCCGAGCCGCGCGATCTGGCAGCGATTTCTCAGCCTGCCCGAGTATCGGGCGGCAGCGACCGTGATGCTCTACGTCGACGCCCCGGGCGAAGTCCGCACGCAGCCTTTTGTGGCCCAGGTGATCGCGGCCGGCAAACGGATCGTGGTCCCCTATTGCGAAACGGGGGAGCTTGGGCTGTTCCACCTGGAAGCTGTCGACGAGCTGGCTCCGGGACACTTCGGCATCCTGGAACCCCGGCCGGAATTGCGGACCTTGGCAGGCAAACGCGTGTCGGCGGCCGCTGTGGATGTGGTCATGGTGCCTGGTGTGGCTTTTGACCGGAGGGGTGGACGCCTGGGCTATGGGAAGGGATACTACGACCGGCTGCTGCGGCGGGCGCCGCCCAGCGTCGTGGCAGTCGGGGTGGCGTTTCGGTGCCAGGTCTTCCCCGAGGTTCCGATGATGGATCACGACGCGTTCTTGGATCGGATCATCACCGATGAGGCCGTCTACGAGGGCCGAGGACGATGAGATTCGCCGGATTGTTGTGTTGCGTCTTCTTGCCTGCAAACAGGCTTGCTGGGCTGTCGCGAGCCGGCCGGAAATTCGCGCTGCGTTGTCTTCTTCTCGCGGGACTGGTCGGCGCGTGCCTCGTTGTCCGTTGCGGGCAGGCTGCTCCGCCGAACGTGGTGCTGATCGTGGGAGACGACCAGGGCTGGACCGATTTCGGCTTCATGGGCCATCCGGTCGTGCGTACGCCGCACCTAGACCGGCTCGCCGCGCAGAGCCTGGTGTTTACGCGGGGCTACGTGCCGTCGAGCTTGTGCCGGCCGAGCCTAGCCTCGCTCATCACCGGGCTCTACGCCCATCAGCACAAGATCACGTCGAATGACCCGCCGGAGGGCCTGCCGCCAGCCGAGAGCCTGCGACAGCGGAATGAGCAGATCGCCTGCATCGATCGCGTGCCCACGCTGCCGCGCCTGCTCGCCGGCAGCGGATACGCAAGCATGCAGACGGGCAAGTGGTGGGAAGGCGAGTGGCGCCGGGGCGGTTTCACGCAGGGGATGACGCACGGCGATCCGGCACGCGGCGGGCGCCACGGCGACGACGGCCTGAAGATCGGACGCGAGGGGATGCAGCCGATTTTCAGTTTCCTCGATCAAGTCGGCGCCAAACCGTTCTTTCTCTGGTACGCCCCGATGCTTCCGCACGAGCCGCACAATCCGCCCGAACGCCTGTTGGCCAAGTACCGGCAGAAGACCGACTCGATCCACGTCGCCCGGTACTGGGCAATGTGCGAATGGTTCGATGAGACGATCGGCGAGTTGCTCGATCACTTGCAGAAGAAGGGGCTGGCCGAGAACACGCTCGTCGCCTTCGTTGTCGACAACGGATGGATCCAGCAGCCCGGCGCCAGCGGGTATGCGCCCAAGTCGAAGCGCTCGCCCTACGACGGCGGTCTGCGAACGCCCATTCTCCTGCGATGGCCGAATCGCATCGCTCCTCAACGCAACGAGCAGACCCTGGCCGTGAGCATCGATCTGGTGCCGACCATCCTCGCGGCGTGCGGGCTGAAGCCGACAGCCGAAATGCAGGGCGTGAACCTGTTGGACCACGACTCCGCGGCCCGACGCAAGACGATCTTCGGAGAGGTCTTCGCGCACAACGCCGTCGACATCCACCGACCCGCGGCCAACCTGCTGTTTCGCTGGTGCATCGAGGGGCATCTCAAGATGATTGCGCCACAGGCGTCCGCGCAGCCCCCTGCCCTGGCCGAGCTATACGATTTGGCCAGCGATCCGCACGAGAGCAACAATCTCGCCAATCGCTCCCCGGCCGAAGTGACCCGACTTCGCCAAGGGCTTGACGCGTGGTGGCCGGGCAAGTGAGTCGGCCCGCTCAGCCGGTGACCGTTTCGGGTGCCGGCAGATTGGCTTCGGCCAGGAGGGCGGAGAGCTCTTCGAGCATGCGATTGGCAAGCTCCAATCGCTGCTGGCCGTCGGCACGCTGCTCGTCGAGGAATTGGGTCAGGACCGTGCTCCGCAGGGCGCCGGCTTGCGACGGTGAGGATGCCCCGGCCGACGGCTGCGGTGACAATCCGGCACGCACTGCTTGGGCATCCGATTGGTCTACCGGGTCGGTCGACAGGCGATGCCATGCGGCGGCTTCGCGCCATTCACCTTGACCGGCCAGCGAGGCAGCCCCGATGATTTCGTCGATCGTGCGGCTGAGCAATGTCCGGGCCTCGGACTGGACCTCTACGGCGGCCGCCGAGGCGCTGGCGCCGGTGACGGTGACGGTGAACGTCTTCGAGTCGCGATGGGCGCCGTCGCTGGCCGTCACGCGGATCTGGAATTGGCCGAGCTTCCCGCCCCGCGGCGAGATCGTGAGCACGCTGCCTTGGAGGCCGAGGTTCACATCGCTTGGAGAAAAGGTCTGCGAGCCGGGTTGGGCGTCGTGCAGGAGGCTCGGATTGGCCCAGTATTCAGCGCCCAGCGTGGCCACCAGGGGACTCGTGGCCATCGAGCCGGCCCACTGGTGCAGCTCGCCGTTGGGCTGGATGTAGTACGCACGGCTGCCGGAGCCCCGCATCCATTTCTCCCCGGCTCCGAGCAGACCCTGCATGTAATTGCCGGTGGAGTACAGTCCGAGTCGCTGATCGAGTTCGTACGCCTGGCTGTTCGACGCGTTCGATGGCAGCACTTCGGCGGCATAGCTCAGCCGGTCGCCGTCAACATCCACCGCGCTCAGGGCGACCACGATCGAGCCCTGCCCGGCCGACATCGTCCGATCGCCGGGCTGCGCCAGCACCGGCGCCGCGTTGGCGGCCGTGGCGGAGATGGCCAGCGAGTACGCACCGGTCTGGGTGGCGAAATACGCCTTGACGTCCACGTAGTACGTGCCGCCGACCGACGCGGTCCAATCGATCTGCGAGGCCAGACCGCGGCCCGGGGCGTCGTCGTTGGTCGCCAGCGGGTTGGCGCCGCTGGGGCCGTACAGGGTGAGCACCGAGTCTTGAAGCGTTCTCAACTGGGTCGCGATCGTGTACTTCCGGCCCGCCACGGCGGTGAACTTGAACCAGTCGTGGTCGCCGCCCGTGTCGATCTTGCCCGAGAGCGTGCTGCCCACGCCGATCGTCGACGCCGTGGCGGCGGCATTGCCGTAGTCGTCCGCCGCGACGACCTGGAACGCGGTCGCGACCGCGGTGCTCCACAGGCCGCTGGAATCTTGTGCCCGGGCGAAGACGCGATAGGTACCCGGCGAGTAGCCGGCGGTGTTCAGCGCGAAGCTGGCCTGTTGGCCGGAGACGGCTGAAGTGCTTCCCAGAACGAGATCCGACGCATCCCATTGGCCGTTGTTGTTCGAGTCCCGGTAGAACGACACACCGGAGACGCTGCCGTCGGGATCGGTGACGCCCCTTGCGGTCAGCGTGGCGGGCGAGCCCGCGGTCAGGCTGGCGGCCGAGACGTCGAGCGAGGCGATCTCCGGGGCTTGCGGCGTCCGGACGTTGAGCAGGCGTAGCGTGTTGTAGGCGTTGAGCCGCCCGCCGCTGGCTACCTTGCCGCTGAGGCCGGCGAGGCGGTCGACGCCGCCGAGCAGGGCATTCTTGATTTCGGCCACGGTGGCGTTGGGCGCGACGGACCACGCCAGGGCGGCCACGCCGGCCACGTGCGGCGTGGCCATGCTCGTGCCCGACAGGCTCACGTAGCGGTTGTTGGTATACGTGCTGAGGATCGACACTCCCGGCGCCGCCAGATCGACGGTCGTCGCCCCATAGTTGCTGAAGCTGGCCAGCGCATCGCGTTTGTCGGTCGCCGCCACGGAGACCAGGTTTGTGGCGGGGTAGTTCGACGGATAGCGGGCGCTGGCGTCGTTGTTGCTCCCCTCGTTGCCGGCGGCGGCCACGCAGAGAATTCCCGCGTCGCCGGCGGCCTGGATCGCCGTGCCCAAAGCCGATGAGTAACCGCCGCCGCCCCAGCTCATGTTGATCACGCGGACGTTCACGCCATACCGGCTTCGCTCCAGGGTAGCGTAGTTGATCGCCCGCACCGCGTCCGACGTATAGCCCGAGCCGTCGGCGCGGAGGAACTTGAGGGCCATGATCGATGCCGACCCGTTGACCCCCGATACGCCGAGGCCGTTGTTGCCCACCGCGGCGATCGTGCCGGCGACGTGCGTGCCGTGGCCGTTGTCGTCCATCGGATCGCCGGTGTTGGCGGCGAAGTTGTAGCCGTGGACGTCGTCGACCAGTCCGTCGCCGTCGTCGTCGACGCCGTTGCCGGCGACCTCGCCGGAATTGGTCCAGATGTTCGCCGCCAGGTCGCTATGGCGCCAGTCGACGCCGGTGTCGACCACCGCCACCACCACGTTGCGGCTGCCGGTCGAGATGCCCCATGCCGCGGCCGCGTCGATGTCGGCGTCCGACAGGCCGCTGTTCTGCCCGGAATTCTCCAGGCCCCACATGTTTGCGAGCTGGGGGTCGTTGGGGACGGTGTTGAACTGGCGAACCGCGTCGCGCTCGAAGCTCGCCACGTTGTGATTCGAGGTCAGGATGCTCTGCACCATGTCGGCCGACGCGCCGGTGCTTCGCACCAGCACCTGGCCCACCAATCCCAAGCCGCGCAGGACCTGGAATTCCACGCCGCTGCCGACGAGGAGGCTGGCCGTGTCGGCCACGGACGAAACTGCGGCCGACGCGCTGGCGTTGAATCGTACAATCCAATCGTAGGTGTTCGACTGGCTGCCGGAAGCCGACGACGCCTGCTGGCCGCTGGATTCGGCCGACCAGCCGGCCGTGCCCGAGTGAAGCGGCGTGGCCGGGCTGCTGACGTCCTCGAACCAGTCCGGAGCGACCAGCGCCGCGACGGGCGCCGCCGTAGGCAGCAGTCGCTGCTCCAGTGATTCGGTGC
>CAZFKF010000199.1:0-7482 GCA_964518805.1 uncultured Planctomycetaceae bacterium
CCAACGATATGTACACGAAGGGCAAGCAGGGCTTCTTCGGCACGATGCTCTACGGTGGTGACCACAGCACCTTGGTCAACCGCCTGGGGATCAGCGAGGAGGTCGCCAAGCGGGCCATCGAGACCTTTGGCAGCCGTTTTACGGGCGTAAAGAAGTGGCGCAAGCGGGTCGCCGACTCATTCTGCTCCATGACTCAGCCGGCCGGCATCGGCACGAAGGTCGTTTGGAAGGAGCCGGCTGACTACGCCGAGACGATGCTCGGTTTCCGCCGCTACTTCACGCTCGAAAACCGCATTGCGCGGGCGATCTTCGACCTGGCTCGCAATCCCCCCAAGCACTGGAAGGACTGCAAGGTCAAGGTCGTCCGCCGAGACCGCGTGCAAACGGCCGGCGGCGCGGTGGCCTCAGCCCTCTACGGCGCGGCTTTCTCGATGCAGGCGGCCAACATGCGAGCGGCGGCAAACCATGAAATCCAGTCGCCGGGCGCGGAAATCACCAAGTACGTCCAGCGGAAGATTTGGGACTTGCAGCCGGTCGGCGTGAACGAATGGCGCGTCGCCCCCATGAATATCCATGACGAGATCATGTGCGTCACCCGGCCGGACATGGTTTCGGGCGTCACGCAGGTAGTCCGCGATTCGGTCGAGCATTTCCGCCGCTACGTGCCGCTAATCGGCATGGATTGGAACGAAGAAATGGCGAACTGGGCCGAGAAGAAAAGCGGCACCATCAAGATCAGAGCCCCGGAGATGATGAAGTAATGGGCGACATCCGCCGTCCCAAGCACAGTCAGGAATGGCACATCCAGCAAGCGTTGGTTGTTTACCTCAAGGTGCGCGGCTGGCATGTGGAGCGGATGATTGGCAACGCCTTCCAGATGGGCGTGCCGGACCTGTTCATCGCGCATCCGAAATGGGGTCAGCGCTGGATCGACGTGAAACGGCCGGGGAAGAACTACACGTTCACCAAGGCGCAAAAGCTGAAGTGGCCCGTGTGGGAAGTGTTCGGTATCGGCATCTGGATACTCACGGCCGCCACGCAGGCCGAATACGACAAGCTGTTCGCGCCGCCCAATTGGCGCGACTACTGGAAGGCGTCTTGGGGGCAGGTTCCTGACATCGACGCCCTGTTGGACGAGCTAGACCGCGAAGGCTGGTAGCTCGCCTCCTCAATCCGCCCACACCGTCAACTGCGGAGAAACCCTGCGCCTATGGACCTGCAACAGCGCCCCGAGCCGTGGATGTGTATGCCGTTGGCCTTTGCGATGGCGTTGGACATGCCCGTGGCCGAACTGCTTGCGGCCGTCGGTCACGACGGCAGCGAGATCGTCTTTCCCAATCTGCCGGAGCCGCTCTGCCGGCGGTGCTTCCACGTTCAAGAGCTAATCCACGTCGCCTTATCGCGTGGCTTGGCCGTCACGCCGGTGGAACTGTTCCCCGTCCTTCAACCCACCGAGGTCGGGCCTTTTCGGAAGACGGTGCTCTACCCGGACAACAACTGGCGGCGCTTCGAGGAGACGATCCGAGTCAGTCGCGGCGTGATTGACGGCACCGGTGCTCGCCACGGCCACACCGTCGCTTACGACCACGGCCGCATCTACGACCCCAAGGGCTACGTCTTCGACTACTCCCGCCTCGCGTGCGAGGCACATCAGTTCTACACCCGCTGCGCCTGGCGAATCGACACCATTGGAGAACGCATCTGTGAGTAATCGCTACAACGCGGCCTTCGTGGCTGCCCTGCACCGCAGAACCAAGAGCATGACCTGGACGGCCGAGAAGAACGCCGAAATGTATCCTCGCGTTGCGGCCGGCGACAAGGCGGCCCGCGAGGAAATGATCGCCGGCAACGTGCCGCTGGTGATCTCGAAAGTGGAGTCTTTCCTTCGCTGCTTCCCCTACCTCGCACATCTCCGTGACGACCTTGTGAGCGCGGGCTGCGTCGGCCTGGTAAGGGCCGTCAACCAGATGGCCGGGGGGTGCCGGATCAGGAAGCCGGAGAACTGGAACCCGACCGACCACATGGGAAGCGCGATCTACCGCAAGTTTGGCGAACTGATCGAAGACGAGACGACCATTCGTGTGCCCCATACGTCCAAGGACCGAGCGCGGGCGGAAGGCGAGGAACTCACGGCCCCTGGAGTCGTCAACAAGAGGTCCGAGCGATTGGAGATGCCTTCCTACGAGGAGGAGTTCGAGACCCGTGATGTGATCGAGTCTTGCTGCACTAGCCAAGGGGAAAAAACGTTCGTTGCCATGCGACGAGCTGGCCACACGCTGGACGAGATTGCAACGGCCCTTGGGATGTCGCGGATGTCCGTACATCGAATGGGAAAGCGCCTCGAAGGCAGGGTCGTGCGCAAAATGGAGGCCCTGCGTGACGCATGATCCGGCGCATCTTCCTCGACCTCGATGACGTGTGCAATACGCTCGCGCCGTTCGTGCTCCACTCGGTCGGTTGCGGCATCGGCCCGACCGACTACGGGCGCTATCCACGCGAGCACGGATTCAACATCTCCGACGCCGCCAACGCGATGTTGGGCGAACCGCTCTACACGCCGGCAACCCTCTGGGCATCCATCCCACGTTCCGTCTGGGTCAACGTACCCGAGTCGCCGTTCTTCGGGTGGCTCTTGGAGAAGTGCGCCAATGCGGTGGGACACGAGAACGTGTGCATCGCCACGTCGCCGACGAAAGACCCCGAGTGCTTGGCCGGCAAGCTGGAGTGGATTCACGATCATTTTCCCCCGTGGATGCACCGGCAGTACGCCATCACGCCCCGGAAGCATCTGCTGGCCCGCGCCGATTCGCTCCTGATCGACGACTACCGCGAGAACACAGAGCGATTCGAGGCGCATGGCGGGCACGCCATCCTCGTGCCGAGACCCTGGAACGAGAACTGGGCATCGGACCCGCGCGACTTCCTCGTGGAAAAGCTGGCGGCGGCACTCCAGAAACTCGCGCCGTTTCCGTCATAGCAGGTAGAGGACAAGTGACACGTCTTTTGAGCAGATCATGCACGTCATCGAATACATCCCGGTTGACTGGCTGGAGCGGGCCGCTTGGTGGCCCGGCCTCGTGGTCTACAGCCGACCGCTGGCCATCGAGCGCCGCGTCCGCACTCGGCGGGCGGCAGACGTGGAATTGACGCTCCGATCCCTGCTTTCAGCACAGGTGCAATGATGGGACGACGCGAGTTTCTGCAACTGGCCGACCGGTACGACCCCCGGAAACATGACGTGGCGGGGTGGTTCATCTCGGAAAAACTCGACGGCACACGCTGTTTCTGGGACGGCGGCATTAGCCGAGGCGTGCCCACCGAGCAGGTGCCCTGGGCGTCGATCATCGACCCGAAGACGGGCCAGAGGAAGGCCAAGCTCAAGCCGGTCGCCACGGGGCTATGGAGCCGCTATGGCAACCCCATCATGGCCCCCGACTGGTGGCTCAACCAACTTCCTTGTTGCCCCTTGGACGGCGAACTGTGGGCCGGGCGTGGCAACTTCCAACTTTGCCGGTCGATCTGCGGCGGCGACACGCCGGACGACCGCTTCGGCAAGATCGTGTTCGCGGTCTATTCCAGTCCGCCCCTCGCCTGTGTCTTTGGCACGGGGCAGATCAAGAATGCCAACATGATTTGCAGCGTCGATTACCTGACCACCGAACAGTGGGTCAGACAACGGCTTTTCCAACGAGGCGAGCGTTTCGAGGGCATCCCCATCCCGAAGCGATGCCTCGGCGACGACTTCCGCTTCCTGCAACCGGGTCAGCCGTTCGGCAAGGAAGTGGCCGTGCTCAGCGAGGCCCTTGAGAACACCGACGCCTCGGTCTGTTACCTCCATCCCCAGACGAAGTTGATTGACGTTCCCGAAGCGGCCAGCGACCAAGTGGAAGCCTATCTGCAACGGGTGCTCGACCAGGGCGGCGAGGGCGTGGTAATTCGCAATCCCGAGTCCGTTTGGACGCCGAAACGCCACGGGTCCATCCTCAAGTACAAGCCGTTCCATGACGCCGAAGCCCGTGTCGTGGGCTTCACCAGCGGCCGAGAGACCAGCAAAGGCAGCCGGCTCCGGGGCAAGATTGGTGCCTTGATCGTGGACTACCAGGGCAAGCGGCTGGAGTTGTCCGGCCTGACCGACTCCGAGCGCGAGTTCGCCGACC
This sequence comes from uncultured Planctomycetaceae bacterium, assembly GCA_964518805.1. Taxonomy (GTDB): domain Bacteria; phylum Planctomycetota; class Planctomycetia; order Pirellulales; family Thermoguttaceae; genus CALFBP01. The sequence continues at coordinate 4,158 of CAZFKF010000199.1, forward strand.
CGACGGCCCGCGATTGGGCCGCCGGCAACCCCGGCATCGACGCTCCCTGCTGGGTCGAAGGCAAGCAGTTCAAGAAGGGCCAGATGGTCACATTCAAGTACCGCGAACTGAGCGATGCCGGCATTCCGAAAGAGGCGCGGTACTGGCGGCGGCGAGATACCGAATGAAGGCCCTCTCCGCCGTTTGTGCCGCAACTGGGAAACTTACAGACAATCCAGCAGATAAGAGGCGAATAGCATGAGCGGAATCGTCACGCTGATAATCTCGCTCCTGGCAGGCGCGGTCGTCGTCACCATGACCTGTGACGCACCGGTGGCCATCGTCACTGTCTGCGGCATTGTGGCCCTGACCGCCATCATCGCCAAGGCGAAAGGTGCCTTCTGACGGCATCGACTGACTAAATGAGCGGCCAGGCCGTTCAACCTCCTACCGACCAACTGTTTCGCACTGCGCGCCGATGAAGACGAACCAATGTTATTGGATCAAGCTCATGCTCCGGGTAGTCCTCTACTCGGTCGTCGTGCAACTCAGCGTCCCGTACATCGGGGGCGCGTACTACGGCTTCACGGGCAACCATACAGCCGAGCAGCAGTACCTCGACCGCTGCGTTGCCCATCTGGCTCGGATGCGCACCTTCTGCGACGACCCGGATTTGCAGGGCGTCCTGGACTACACCATTCGACGCTACCACAAGATCGGCGCGTGGAACGTGATGTTCATGCCGCTCACAGGGCCAGTGATTAACCCTGGCGGCAAGTCTGGCAAAACCATCGGATGCAATTGCCCCTGGTGTCCGGGCGTAACGCTCGACACCTGCCTCCTCGTCGAGTTCACGCCCGAAGACGCGGCCATCGTGCTGGCACACGAGGCCCTGCACGACTACTGGCCGTACTTCGGACACGCCCATATCAACGCCCGCGAAAAGAGACTCCAAGAGCTAAGCGATGCTCTCCGTCGGTGAGTACCGAACCGGTTGGAACGCCTTCGGAAATGAAGTGGAAGGACCAATCAAGCTATGAGTTACACCAAAGAACAGATTTCGGCCGCCTTGGACCTCGCCGTGTTGAAACCGACCGCCGCCACGGGCGACGTAATTGCGGCGGCCCGCCTGGTGAAGGAGGAGAACCTAGCCGCCCTTTGCGTGGCCCCCTGCAACGTGCGATTGGCCAGACAGTACACCGACCGCGTATGCGCGGTCATCGGCTTTCCGCATGGCACGACGACGCCGGAGGTCAAGCAGTACGAGGCCCGCCAAGCCATTGTCAACGGCGCAACCGAATTGGACGTGGTGTGCAACTACAGCTACTTCCTCGACGGCACCTGCTCCCTCGATGAACCGCCGTTCGACCGTCTGGGCATCGGCGGCGTTGTTCGTGTCGCCCACAGACAAGGCGTCCTCGTCAAGGCGATCCTGGAGACCTATCGCCTGGACGAGAGCCAGATCATGCAACTCTGCGAGATGTGCGTCCGCGAGGGGGTGGATTTCGTGAAGACCTCCACGGGATTCGGCCCCGGCGGGGCGACACCCGAGGCCGTCAGAATCATGCGGCGGACCATCGAAGAACTGGGCAGCCGGGTCCAGATCAAGGCCAGTGGAGGCATCAAGACCTACGCCGACGCCTGCCTCTATCTCCGCCTCGGCTGCACGCGCATCGGCGCATCCGTTTACAGGGAGTTGCTGCCGTGAGGAAGACCAAGATGAACCGCCTCGCCTTAAATCGCGGCTATCTCTGCGGAGCGATGGACCGGGTGACGGACGGCGGCGTGGGCTGGCGTCAAGACCTGATCGAAAGTCTGCGAGATTTGAAGATTCTCTGGCTCGACCCGACCCGCAAGCCTATCGACATCGGCGTGGAAGACCTGGAGAACCGCGCGCTGCGCCACAAAGCGAAACGGGCCGGCGACTTCGAGTTCGTCCGCAACCAGATGAAGCAGATTCGCCCGGTCGATCTGCGGATGGTCGATATTTGCGACTTCCTCGTCGTCAACCTCGATCTGCGCGTCCATGCGTGCGGCACCTATGAGGAACTGTACTGGGGCAACCGGATGAAGAAGCCGGTGCTGGTGCGAATCGAACAGGGCATTGAACACACGCCTGATTGGCTGTTCGGCACGCTCCCCTTCGAGATGGTTTTCTCGACCTGGGAGGAAGTGAAGACCTATCTGCGGCATATCGCCCATGACCCCGTGATCGACCGGCTCAACCGTTGGTACTTCTTCAACTGGATGGGGGAGAACTGCGCCGAGTCTGCCAACCACGGCGTCCGCAACAAGCCGGTGCGGAGGGTGAAGAAATGAAGCGCGACACGAGCACCCCGAAACGGTCCTTCGTCAAGGCCGTCTCGTGGGAGACCTTCTCGAATCTTGTGTGCGGCGGCCTGGCCTACGGATGGTTCGGTGACCTGACCAGTTGTATCGCCTTTACCGCCGTCTGCTTCCTCGTGAAGCTGGTCCTCTTCTATTACCACGAGCGAATCTGGCACCAGGTTTCGTTCGGCAAGCGAGCGTGAGCCATTTGACCATGCGAATTCCGAAGTCCCTCAGCTACTCGTCGATGTCCCTCTGGTACAAGGACCAGGACGAGTTCTACATCCGCTACCTCGCCGACCACGCCGCGCCACGGCTTCCCCAAGAGCAGCCGGCCGCCGTGGGCAGCGCTTTCGATGCCTACGTCAAGGCCCAACTCAACTGGCACCTCTATGGCCGAGAGATGTCGTCTCAGTTCGAGTTCGCGGCGATCTTCGAGAGCCAGGTCGAACCGCCCAACCGCGGCTTCGCGCTCAAGGCCGGCAAGCACGTCTTCAAGGCGTACAAGCTCTGCGGTGCCTACGACGATCTCTTGTCGCAGTTGCAGCAATCGGTCGAACCGCCGCGATTCGAGTTCAAGGCGGACGGCCTGATCGAGGGCGTCCCCTTCACCGGCAAGCCCGATTGCCGCTTCGTTCTCGACCTCGGGCAGGGCCGCATCCCGTGCATCTACGACTGGAAGGTCCGGGGGTACTGCTCCAAGTACGGAGCGTCGCCATCGAAGGGATACGCCCTCTGTCTGGACGGCTTCAAGTCCGAGAAGCCCAGCCGGAGTCAGGGCAAGGAACACGCCATGTACAAGGCGATGGACTTCCGGGGGCTGACGATCAACTCCGGCTATATGGAGTTCTGCAACGACGAGTACGCCGACCAGCTTTGCCTCTACGGATGGCTCCTGGGGGAGAGGATCGGCGATGAGAACACGGTGCTGGGGATCGAGGAGTTATGCGCCAAGCCGGGCAGTCCGCCCACGCTCCGCTACGCCCGCCATCGCGGCCGGGTCAAGGCCGACTATCAG
>CAZFKF010000200.1:0-7471 GCA_964518805.1 uncultured Planctomycetaceae bacterium
GTTGCTTGGGAGACTCACCGCGTCTAGCCGTGGATACAGAATCGAACCGTATTTTCCAAACTGATCATGTGCGGCATAACCGGGCTGATCCACCCTGCCGACCACACCGAGGAGAACCTCCGCGACGCCGTGACGCGGATGGCCCGGACGCTGGCCCATCGCGGTCCCGATGCCGAGGGGACCTGGTGCGACGCCCCCTGCGGCGTGGCCTTGGGACATCGCCGCCTTTCGGTGCTCGACGTGTCGGAACATGGCCTCCAGCCGATGGTCTCGGCTTGCGGACGCTACTGCCTGGTCTATAACGGCGAGATCTACAACCACGCGGTTCTGCGCCGGGATTTGGAGGCGAGCGGCGACCGGTTTCGGGGCCACTGCGACACGGAAGTCCTGCTAGCGTCCGTGAGCCAGTGGGGGCCGCGGGAGACGTTGCGGCGTCTAGTGGGCATGTTCGCCTTCGCGGTTTGGGATCGCCACGAACGTCGCTTGACCCTCGCGCGCGACGCCGTGGGCATCAAGCCGCTCTACTACGGTTGGCAGAGCGGCTGTTTCTTGTTCGGCTCCGAGTTGAAATCGCTCCGCGCACATCCTGCCTTTCGCGGCGAAATCGACCGCGACGTCGTGGCCCTGTTTCTGCGGCACAACTATGTTCCCGCCCCGTACTCGATCTACCGCGGCATCTTCAAACTGCCGCCCGGGACCATGCTCACGGTGTCGCCGCAGTCCGGGCCCGGACTGGTGGCCCCCGAAGCCTGGTGGGACATGCGTGCCGCGGTCGAAGAGGGTGCAAGGAATCCCTTCCGCGGGTCGGCCGAAGAGGCCGTAGAAGCGTTCGACCGCACACTCCGCGAGGCCGTGGCGTCGGAGATGGAGGCCGACGTACCATTGGGGGCGTTTCTCTCGGGGGGCATCGATTCCTCGACGGTCGTGGCCCTGATGCAGGCCCAAAGCCGTCGCCCGGTGAAGACGTTCACCATCGGCTTTGAGGAGGCCGGCTACAACGAGGCCGCCTACGCCAAGGCCGTGGCGGAGCACCTGGGCACCGAGCACACCGAGTACCAAGTGACAGCGGCCGACGCCCGCGAAGAGATCCCGCGGCTGAGCCGGTCTTACGACGAGCCGTTTGCCGACTCCTCGCAGATCCCCACGCTGCTCTTGGCCAGATTGACGCGCAAACACGTCACCGTATGTCTTTCGGGCGATGGCGGCGACGAGCTTTTCTGCGGCTACGACCGCTACTGCCACCTGGAGCGGCTCTGGCGGCGCGTCGGCTGGTGTCCGTACCTGCTCCGCAGGATCGTCGCGAAGAGCGCGCAGACGCTCGCGGGGGCAATTCCAGCGCGCGGGGCGGCCAGGAAGTTGGGCACGCTGGCCGAGTTCCTGTCGCCCGCGTCGGGCGCGGAGTTCTACGCCCGGTTCAACACGCATTGGCGTAATCCGGCCGAAGTCCTTCTCGACGGCAATCCGGCGGCGACCATCCTGAGCGCCCCGGACGATTGGGTCCGTTCGCGGAACCTGCTGGAGCAGATGATGCATCTGGATGCGGTCACCTATCTGCCCGACGACCTGCTGGTCAAGGTGGACCGGGCCAGCATGGCCGTCGGCCTCGAAACTCGCGTGCCGCTGTTGGATCATCGCGTCGTAGAGTTTGCCTGGACCGTACCCCTTGCGATGAAACTCCGCGAAGGCCAGACCAAGTGGCTCTTGCGCCGCGTCCTCGATCGGTACGTGCCGCGAAGTCTGATCGATCGGCCGAAGATGGGCTTCGCCGTTCCGTTGGATGCCTGGCTGCGAGGGCCGCTGCGTGCGTGGGCCGAGGATCTGCTCGACGAACGCCGCTTGTGCCGCGAAGGGTACTTCCGGCCGGAGCCGATTCGCAGAAGATGGGCGGAGCATCTTTCCGGACGCTGCAACTGGCAATACTTGTTGTGGGACGTGCTCATGTTCCAGGCGTGGCGGGAGCATCCATGAGCGACGGCGCAGCACCGCTGGAGGGCAAACGCGTCCTGATCGTGCTCGGCTGTCTCGACCTGGGCGGGGCGGAACGGCAGGCCGTTCACGTGGCTCGCTGCCTGCGCCATCGCCAGCGGGCCGAAGTCGAGGTGTGGGCGTTTCGACCGTCGGGCCGCGCGGCCGAACTCTGCCAGCGATCGGACATCCCTTGGCGCTACGTGCCCGAGCAGTGGGGTCCCGGACCTCTGCGCTGGCCGCTGATGCTGGGCCGCTTCGCCCGCACCTTGCGGCGCTGGCGGCCCGAGATCGTGCTGCCTTACACCGCTTTTCCGAACGTGATCTGCGGACTCTCTTGGCGCGTGGCCGGCGCCGGGGTGTGCATCTGGAACCAGCGCGACGCCGGACTTGGGCTGACGTCGCCCGCGGTCGGCTGGGCGGTTCGCAACACGCCGCTGTTCCTGAGCAACTCGAGCGTCGGTGCGGAGTACCTTGCCAAGACGCTTCGGGTCGCTTCACACCGGATCCGCATGGTCCGCAATGCGGTGCAACTCGATCCGCCGCGCGACGCCCGAAGTGCATGGCGCGCGCGGATCGGAATCGCCCCCTCCTGCCTGCTCGCGTGCATGGTGGCCAATTTGCAGAAGAACAAGGACCATGCGACTCTACTGCGGGCGTGGCGAATCGCATGGGATCGACTGGCTGCGTCCGGACGCGACGCGATGCTCGTGCTGGCCGGGCGGCTCGATGCCGCCGATCCGTTGCGGCAATTGGTCGAGGATCTCGGTCTGACCGCAAGCGTGCGGTTTCTCGGCGAGGTGGACGATGTGTCGGGGCTCCTGGCGGCCGCCGATCTGGGCGTGTTCAGTTCCCGCTCCGAGGGCTGCCCCAATGCTGTCCTCGAATCCATGGCGGCGGGCCTGCCCGTGGTGGCCGGCGACTGTCCGGGCGTTCGCGAGGCCGTGGGCGAATCGGGCTGGGCTTGGCTGACGGCCGTGGGCGACGCCGAAGCCATGGCCGAGCGAATCGTGCGGTTGGCCGAAGCCCCGGCCCTGCGGGTCCAGCTTGGGGCGGGCAACGCCGAGCGGATTCGCGAGGAATTCACCCTCGACCGGCTCAACGCTCAGTTAGAGTCGCTTCTGCCGGCCGCGTTGGCAGAACGTCGATGGCCGTAACCCTGTGCCGTCCCTAACCCCGCGGTATAATAACGCGCAGTCCGCGTCCGTAGGTTGTGCTTCAGAATAACCCCCGCATCGCAATCGCTCGCCCTGAGTTGTATTGCAGCATGACCGACGGACGACTGCGGGTTGCTACGGATCACGTGTTCCACGGGTCGTTTGGAGCTTCGAAGAAGAGTCCCAACCATGCATCCTGCCCCGTATTCGCCCGACGATTTTGGCCGCAATCCGTTGATGTTCTACTACGAGGTCACGCAGGCGTGCGACCTGGTGTGCAAGCACTGCCGGGCGTCGGCCCAGGAGCATGCCGCACCGGACGAACTGACCACGGAACTGTCGAAACGGCTTCTGGAGCAGGCGGCGTCCTTCCCGCGGCGTCCTACCGTGGTGCTCACCGGCGGCGACCCTCTGAAGCGCCCCGACCTGTTCGATCTGATTCGTCACGCGGTGGCCCAGGGGCTTCAGGTGGCGTTGACTCCCTCGGCCACGCCGCTGGCCACGCGCGAGGCGTTCGAGCGTGCCCGGGCGGCGGGCATCCACGCCCTGGGGATCAGCCTCGACGGCGCCGACGCAGCCACGCACGACGCGTTCCGGGGCTGGCAAGGCAGCCACGAGCGGACGCTGCGGATGCTGGCCGACGCCCGGGAGTTGAGGCTGCCGGTGCAGGTCAACACGTCGATCACGCGCCGCAACGTCCATCAGATCGACGCCATTGCCGGACTTCTGGCGGCGCAGGGAATTGCCATGTGGTCGGTCTTCTTTCTCGTGCCGGTCGGCCGCGGCGTGGAAGAAGAGCGAATCCGGCCCGACGAATATGAGATGGCCTTCGAGCGCCTCTGGCATCACGCACAGCAGCAGCGGTACGCCGTGAAGACGACCGAGGCCCCGCACTACCGGCGCTACGTGCTCCAGCACGGAGGCAACCCGCTTGCCGCCCCGAGACCCGAGCAGAGCGCCGGTGCCCCTCCGACTCCCGTCGCGCATGAGGTTGGGCCGGCGGAGGGCTCGCCTGTGCCCCTGTCCAAGCACCGAGCGCCCCTGGGCGTCGGCGACGGCAAGGGAGTGATGTTCGTCAGCCATTCGGGCGAGATCTACCCGGCCGGATTCCTGCCGCTGTTGTGCGGCCGGTTTCCACACGACAGCGTGGTCAACGTCTACCAGAATCACCCCGCGTTCCGCATGCTCCGCGATCCCGAACAGCTTAAGGGCATTTGCGGAGCCTGCGAATATCGCCGCGTGTGCGGCGGCAGCCGTGCCCGGGCCTACGCCGTGACCGGCGACCCCATGGCCGCCGAGCCCGATTGCACGTACGTGCCGCAGGGCGGGCCTGTCGTTTAGTCCGGGCCACCGGCGATTACGAATGTGGCAGGCACATTCCGTGTGCCGTTTGCTGCGGCACGCGGTGTGCGCCTTCCGCGCTCAAACAACCCGCTTGCTACGGCGCTGTTTCCAGGCAACGAACTTAGCGACCTCCGGGTGGGCCACCAGTGTCTCCAGCGTACTGTGGTGCCGGCCGAGTCTCTTTTCGTCAGGGATCAGCTCGTGGATCGCCGTGTGGCACTCTATGCACACCTGGATTCCCTGCTGCATCTCCTTTCGGGTGTGCCGTTTCTTGAACCATTTGTTGGAATGCAGCGTCCGGGGAATGAAGTGATGGAAGTTGTGGGAGACCTCGACCTGGCAGAGTTCGCAGAGCGTCGCCGATTGAGTCGCCATGGGGCATGCCGTGCCGTGATTCATGCATTCTGGAAGCTGCGACGCAAACGTGGTATACAAGGAAGCTGTTCGACCCGCGTTGGTTATGCATCAGCATAGCACCAACCGGGTTGTGATGGACAGCATCAAAGACAACGGACAGCCCGACGTGGGATTTGCCGAAGCGCGACCTGCGGGGATTGAGTGCCGGAGGAGGTATGAATATGAGAATCCACTGGGCGATCGTTGCGGTCCTCGGGCTTGGTCTTGCCGCGTCCGGCGCCGTGCTGGGAGACGATCTGGCCCGGGGCTTCCAATCGCCTCCCGATTCGGCCAAGCCCTGGGCCTATTGGTGGTGGCTCAACGGACACGTGAGCCGCGACGGGATCACGCAGGACCTCGAAGCCATGAAGCGCCAGGGGATCAACGGCGTATTGATCTTCAACGCAGGGGGTGGCGAGACGCCGCCGGGCCTGAAGTTCCTCAGCCCCGAGTGGCGCGCGATGTACAAGCACGCCCTGGCCGAGGCCGGCCGGCTTGGCATGGAAGTGAGCGTGAACCTCTGCGACGGCTGGGACTGCGGCGGCCCCTGGATCACGCCCGAGTGCGCTAACAAGAAGCTGGTCTACTGCGAAACGCAAGTCGACGGGCTCAATGGGGGCCGCCTGAAGCTCCCGCAGCCGCCGACGCTCGACAACTTCTATCGCGACGCGGCCGTGGTGGCCTCCGCCGAGCGCCGGGCGAGTCCGGTCGCCCCCTGGCGTGTCACGGCCAATTCGGAGGTTGGCGGCTACTGCGACGAGAAGAACTGGCCGGCGGCCAACGCCGTGGATCGCGATTCCGAGACGGTCTGGCGTTCCGGATCGCCGCCTTCGGACGAAGGACGCCGGCTCCTCTTGGAGTATTCCGAGCCTTTGCGTGCGGCTGCCTTGGTGCTCGTTGCACCGAACCTGAAGGACGCTAGGCCGTGCCGCCTGGAAGCCTCGGACGACGGCAAGCAGTTCCGCGCGATCGTCGAGTTTTCGTTGAACACCAGAGAGGTGCGGATCGCGGTGCCGGAGACTGCGGCCCGGTGGTTCCGGTTGACGATCGGCAACTTGGTTCAAAGCACCGGGGTGGAGGCCAGCTCGTGGATCTGGTATCCCGAGGGCAACCCGGCCGCCTCCGCTCCGCCGGGCGCAGTCTGCTTGCGTCGCTCGCTTACGCTGCCCGCCGGCTGCAAGGTTGCCAGCGCGTCGTTCACAGCCACGGCCGACAACACGTTCAAGCTCCACGTCAACGGGCAGGCGGCCGGCGGGAACGAGAAGGACCCGGCCGGCTTCCATCGGTTCATGACCCTGGATGTGGCCGGGCTCCTCCGCCCCGGCGAGAACGTGTTGGCAGTCACCGCCGAAAACGGAGCCGCGGAGCCGAATCCAGCCGGTTTCATCGGCCGGCTGAACGTGGTTCTGGCCGACGGTCGGCGCACGAGCATCAATACCGACGCAGAGTGGCGGGCCTCGCGGCGAATGGAGGAAGGTTGGCAGAACGCCGGCTTTAACGACCGGGCGTGGCCCGCCGCAATGAAGGTCGCCCCCTATGGCGGCAGCCCTTGGGGCAAGCCCGCGGCAGCGGACGCCGATTTCGATCTGGCCGAGGTATGTCTGTTGCGCGCGGGCGACGAACCGCAGTTGCGTCCGGGCACAAAATGGTGGGCCTTCAAGTCGGCCAATCGCAGCTTCTGGGACTGGCCCAAGCAAGGGCCTGCGGTCTTGCAGGACGAGTATCCCGGCCCCGACGTGTGCGACGTGCGCTGCGCCGAGGTGGTCGATCTCACGGCTTGTATGCATCCGGATGGGACGTTGGATTGGCAGGCGCCGCCGGGCCGTTGGACGATTCTGCGGTTCGGCTACACGCTTCAGGGCCAGCGCACGCGAGCCGGCTCGACCGTTGGCGGGTACGAGGCCGACATGCTCAGTTCGGCCGGGATCGAGTGCCATTTCAAGAACCTGGCCGAGCCGCTTCTGGCGGATGCCGGCGACGCCGTGGGCCGGACGCTCAAGTTCCTTCACGTCGACAGCTACGAGTTGGGCGCCGACATCCAGGGCCAGCAGCCCACCTGGTCGCCCGACTTCCGCCGGGAGTTTCAGACGCGGCGCGGCTACGACCTGTTGCGGTATCTTCCCGCCATGGCCCGGCGCGTGGTCGAGGGACGCGAGGTGACCGACCGCTTCTTCTGGGACGTGCGTGCAACGATCGGCGACCTCATGGCCGAGCGGTTCTTCGCCCGCTTCGCCGAGTTGGCCCATGCCCACGGCGTGGGCATGCACAGCGAGACGGGCTACGGCACGTATCCCCACCCGCATTTCGACGGGCTCCGCTGCGCTGGCATGAGCGACGTGACCATGGGCGAGTTCTGGCACGGGACCGACATCATGTCGCAGTTCGACCCGTTCTGCAACGTGATCCGCTCGGTGGCCTCGGCGGCCCACGTCTACGGCCGGCGAATCGTCCAGGCCGAGGCGTGCAGGTCGTGGGACCACTTCATCGAGCACCCGTTTGGCTTGAAGGCCCTCGGCGACGAGGCGTTCTGCGACGGGTTGAACCGCATGGTGTTCCACCAGTACACGCACCAGCCGCGGTCCGACGTCGTGCCCGGCTGGCAGTACGGG
>CAZFKF010000201.1:0-7455 GCA_964518805.1 uncultured Planctomycetaceae bacterium
CGGACCGGGCGCGCCGACAACCGCACGGCGCTGATGATGATGTTCTCCTCGCGCGGGCCGATCAGCTTCGACGTCCTGGCCAGCGCGGCAATCGCCCTGAGCTCCTGGAGTTCGGACGCCTCGGATTTTCCATGCTGTTTGCCCGGGCGCCATCGCCCCTCGCTCCACCGCAGAATGAGGGTTACCGGCGTCTCCAACAGCCACACGGCGGGCCACACGCTGGCGGCGAACCAACTCATCACGGGCGAGAGTTTCAAGCACACCCATTCCTTGTTGCGAAGACCGAAGATCTTCGGCACCAGTTCGCCGAAGATGATGGTCACCACGGTCAAGGGGACGACGACCAGCGCAATGGCCGAGGGAACGATCAGGACGGGCGACACGCCGAGGCGATTCAGCACGGGCACGATCTCCCGTTCCGCCCCCGCCCCGCCCGTGGCGGCCGCAAACGCTCCGCAAAGCGTAACCCCCAATTGCACCACCGCCAGGCTCCGCTCCATGCCGCGCTTCATGAACAGCGAGGCCTTGGCGCCGGCGCGATTCTCGCGCAGCAACGCTTCAAGACGGGCCAAAGACACCGAGGCCAACGCAATCTCGTACCCGGCGAATACGCCGTTCAAGGCGATCATCACCAGCATCACGGCCAACTCAACACCCCACACAATCGCCTCCGGTCTGAGACTCGGAATCAACCCTCAGGAAGTATAGTGCGTCCGCAGCATCACTTCCAGATCCCCAATTCCGGGGGCAGTTTGAGGCATCCCGAACCCCGAACGGGGACTGGGAGGGCGCCGTCCGTCATCCGCGGCGAGCCATGCGTAGGGTCGCGCAGCGACGACCGGCGGGGACATCTTGCGGCCCTTGGTGAGAAGCAACAGGCCGGCCGATGTGGCTCAAACGGCTTTCACATAGATCGCCTTGTCGTCGCCGGGGCCATAGAAGTCCTTGAGCAGGGCCTCGAGTTGGTACCCGCAACGATCGTAGAACTTCCGCGTGGGCACGTACTGATCGCGATTCGACGTCTCGATGTACACCCGGCGCCCTCCCGCCTCGCGGATCAACCGCTCCGACTCGGCCAGGAGCGTTCTCCCCAAGCCGGCCCGGTGCAGGGATGCTTCGACGGCGATCCAGTACAGGTCGTAACTCGCCGCCGTGCCGGCGATAGGGCCGTAGGATGCATAGCCTTCGGTCCGTCCGTCGCGATCGGCGAACACAAAATGGTACCCACTGGCTGGCCCCTTGGCCAACCGCTCGTCTACCAGTTCGACAGCGATTGCCACCTCCGCCGCGTTGAAGAACCCGGTCGACTCGACGATCTTCCGAACCGCGTGGCGGTCCGCAGGGGTGGCCTCGTAGCGAAACGTCCACGGTGTGCGGCAGTCGGCATCCGAACACTTGGCATGGTCCATGGTAGCATCCGTATTAGCGATCTTCCGCGACGGGTCGAGAACAATAGGGGGTCAAGGTTCGGCCAGCCGTCGATCACTCGCCGCGTGCGTCGGCCAGGATTCGCTGGACGGCCCGATCGAAGGGGATCGACGCCCGCTGCAAGGCGGCGGCGAAGCCCGCGTCGGGCGAGAGGCACGGATTGGCGTTGATTTCCAGGATCCAAGGCTGGCCAGCCGCATCCACGCGGAAGTCCACCCGGACGTATCCGCCCAAACCGAAGAGATGCCAGGCTTCGCGGGCCAATTGGCGGAGGCGGTCAAGCAGGGCGCTGTCGGCGGGCGGAAAATCGAACTGCCGCGGCGTGTTCTGGAAGTCGAACGATCCCTCCTCCCACTTGGCCTGGCGGCCCACGATCCGCGGCTTGTGCGCCGGGAATGCCGAAAAATCAATCTCAGCCGGCGGCAGCACTTCGGGCCCCTCAGGCCCGGCAAGCACGGAGAGATTGAATTCTCGCCCTTCGATGAACCGCTCGGCGAAGCACGGACGACCCGTGCGGCGGGCAGCGCCCGCCACAGCTTTGCGGAGTTCGGCCGCATCGACCGGACGCACGAGGCTGTGCTCGTCCAACGCGAACGAGGCGTGCTCCCAGAGCGTTTTGACCACGTACGTGGTCCCCGCCACAATCGCCGATTCGCCGGGAACGCCGGTCGTCCCGGCCGCCCGCCGTGAGTCCGCGGTCACCCATTCCGGCGTCGGCAGCCCGGCCTGGTTCAGCCGCTGCTTGGCCAGGAGCTTGTGGTTGGTCAGCAGGAGGGCCTCGGTCGACGACCCGGTGTACGGCAGGGCCATGGCGTCCAACAGCGCCGCCGCGGCCGTACCGCCCAGCCAATCCGAGCCGCCGAGCGATTCGACGAGGTTGAATACTACGTCCGGGCGATGGGACGTCAGTTGATCGCGGGCCGCGCCGAGGTCGAGCGTGCAGGCCACCGTGACCGTCGAATGCCCGAGACGGCCCATCGCATCGGCGACCGACGCCGCCTGGACCAGCACGTCCTGATCGGCCGCGGGATCGTCAGCCGACACCGCGTTGTGGAAGATGGCGACGTGCATGGCAGTCCCTAGCGCACGATCCGCGTGGCGGCCGACGCAACGATCCGCTCGATCAGCGTCTGGAAGGAGACTCCCGCGAAGCCGCAAATCATGGGCAGATCGGAATGCTGCGGATGCAGGCCGGCCAATGGATTGACTTCGAGAAACTGCGGCTGCCCGCTCGCGTCCGATCGAATGTCGATGCGGCCCGCATCCCGGCACCCGAGCGCCCGCCATGCATCCAAGGCGATCTTCTCGGCCAGCCGGATCTCCTCATCCGAGTCGCCCGACACCAGCCGGTACGACACCAGTTCTTCGGACCGTTCCTTGTTCACGTAGGAATAGACCTCGGCCTCGGCGGCCGCACCGAGGATGATTTCCATGGTGCCGATGACTTCTGCGGCGGCCCCAGTCCCCCAGATTCCCACGGTCATTTCCCGACCCGAGAGGAATCGCTCGACGAGAACCGGCTGCCGGTACCGCTCCAGCAGACCGCGGCACACCGAAACCAGGCTCTCGCGGTCGCAGATCTTCGAGGCCGCGTTGATCCCCTTCCCGGTGCCTTCCGCCACAGGCTTGGCGAAGACGGGGAACGGCAGGTCGATGTATTCCAGGTCGCAGAGATCCCGCACCACGGCGAAGTCCGGGGTCGGAACGCCTGCGGCCCGAACCACTTGCTTGGTCATCCCCTTGTGCAGCGAGAGGGTCATCACGAGGGGATCGGAAAACGTGTAGGCGATCTGGTAGGCGTCGAGCAGCGCCGGCACCTGGGCCTCGCGCCCGATGCCAAAAAGCCCCTCGGCGAAGTTGAACACCAAGTCCCACCGGTCTCCGGCCGCAAGCCGTGCGACAAGCTGCCGCACGTGGCCGATCCGGTCGGGCTGGTGTCCGAGCGTTCTCAGGACCGATTCGATGGCCTCGACCGTCTCGGGGCGATCGAATTCCGCGGTCTCTTCTTCACTGAAGCCTGCGGCCAGGTAGTCGGGCCGCAGGTCGTAGGTCAAACCGATACGCATGGAAGAATTAGCAAAGTTAAGCGCAACCAGGACAGCCCCATCGCAAACCCTGCAACCTATACCTCTGCGTCCTCCGCGTCCTCCGTGGTGAAATCGAGAATTCACCACAGAGGACGCGGAGGGACACGGAGGTGTGCAGTCAACGCACGTCAGCAATCCCGCCGGGACCGATCAGCCGGACACCGGATCGGGATAGCGAAACATCTTGCCTTCGTAGTTTCGCAGGAGCAGATCGTCGCCTTCCCGCCCGACCATATAGTTGGGTTGGAGCGGGATCTTGCCACCGCCGCCGGGGGCGTCGATGACGTAGGTGGGCACCGCGTAGCCGGTGGTGTGCCCGCGAAGCCCCTCGATGATCTCCAGGCCCTTAGACACCGACGTGCGGAAATGGGACGAACCCGATATCGGATCGCACTGGTACAAGTAGTACGGCCGGACCCGCATCATCAGCAGCCGATGGACCAGCTCTTTCATCGTCTCGACGTTGTCGTTGACGCCTTTGAGCAGGACCGTTTGGGAACCGAGGGGAATACCGGCGTCGGCCAGCCGGCTGCACGCGCGATGCGATTCCGGGGTGCATTCGTCCGGGTGCACGAAATGCAGGCTCATCCACAGGGGGTGGAATTTGCGCAGCACCCGGCACAATTGCGGCGTGATCCGCTGTGGCAGAACCGCCGGCATCTTGGTGCCGATGCGGACAAACTCGACATGCGGGATCTCGCGCAGCCGGGTGAGGATCCAGTCGAGGCGTTCTTCGCTCATGGCCAGCGGGTCGCCGCCGGAGAGGAGAACGTCGCGGATCGACGGCGTCTGGCGGATGTATTCCAGGGCCTTTTCGAGCCGGGCCTCGCTGGGGATCAACTCGCCATGCCCCACCACCCTTGAGCGGGTGCAGTAGCGGCAGTACGTGGAGCAGAAATCGAGCACCAGCAGGAGCACGCGGTCCGGATAGCGGTGCACCAGGCCCGGCACGGGGCTGTGGCCGTCTTCGCCCAAGGGGTCGTCTGCCTCGCCGGCGCCGCGCTGGAATTCGTTGGTCGTCGGAATCACCGTCCGCCGCAACGGCTGGTTGGCGTCCGTGCGCGAAAGCAGGCTCATGTAATACGGCGTGACGCCCACCGGGAGCATCGAGCCGCCTTCGGCCAAGGCATTGCGCTCCTCGTCCGTCAGGATCAACATCTGCTCCAACTGAGCCAGTTTGCGGATGCGATTGCGCGACTGCCAACGCCAGTCGTTCCACTCCTGGTCTGTGGCCTGCGCAAAGAACGCCTTCCGGAAGGCTCTGGTTTGGGGGTTGCCACGCGGGCAACGGGAGGGAGAAGAGGGGGGAGGTGAGAGCGAGACAATGCGTCCTCGGGAAACGCGCCCCATCGCGGTTCCATTGGAAGGCGCTAGCACCGGAAAGGTGCTGAGGCTACTTAGCGGGACATCCGGAGGCTCTTCCTCGACAGTTAAGGTTACGGAAGCGGAATCTCCATCGAACTTCATCATACGGGGCTTCCTTACATGAAGCCGCGGCCCGCGGGTCTTGGACGCCGCGGCGACCTTCGACAGGCTGTCCGTCGCCAATCCGCGCTATGGGCCGCGCCATACGAGACTTCGGACTCCATCCCGGCAACACCAGGGGCTTGAGCGGCCGGCAACCCTGCCGTCCTCTCGCAATCAGGAGCCCGAGATTGCGATCTCTCAAGATTTCCCCTCATGGTCACTCCTTCCCGAACTTGTCTGGGCCACCCGAGTTACCATGGTCGCACGAAGTTTGATATCTATTATCGTTTGTTTTCAACGATGTCAATATGCTTAGTGGTTAGATTCTATGAAGTTGAGGAATTGTATCGCCGAGGCCGGAAACGTGGGAGTGCAATCTCGCGCCGCCGCGCCTTTTTTTCTCGAATCCCCGTCCGCTGCCATTCAAGAAGCAAGCAACGGCGGCGAGACACTCTCGCCGCCGTGTGCCGGGGAGGATCTGTCGGTCAATCCTTACGCGTCCAGCGTGTAGCCGTCGCGGTACTTCGGCTTGACAATGTGTTCGACCTCGGGGGCGTTGGTCGCCTTGAGTTCCTTGGCATCCCACTCGATCTTCTTGCCCTGGCCGGCGTCGGCCGCCGCCCAGACCGCAAGGTTGCCCAGAAGGATCGTCTCGGTCAGCGGGCTGGCGTAGTCGGGGAAGTTCGACATGGCCGCCGGGCCGCCCTTGATCGCCCGGATCCACTCCTCAAAATGTCCCGGCGATTCGGTGAATTCGACCTTCGGCATCTCGGCCCCGCCCAGGATCTCGAACTCGGCTCCGTAGTCGTTTGGCGAGTAGATCTTGCCCTTTTCGCCAATCACCACGCAGCCGCTGCCTACCGGGTCCTTTCCGTCGAGCAGGGCCTTGTCGGGCCGCTTTCCGCCGTCGTACCAGAACATCTTCAGTTCGGCCCGCCAGTCGTTTGCCGGGAATTGAAACTCGATCACCGACCACTTGGGGTAGCTGTCCTTGTTGTGGCCGGACGTGGTGGCCTGGACGGACACCGGGTTGCGGAGATCCAGTCCGGCAAACGGCATGTTCACCGTGTGGCAGGCCATGTCGCCCAGGGCCCCCGTGCCAAAATCCCACCAGCCGCGCCACGAGAACGGATGATAGCCCAGGCCGTACGGACGCATGGGCGCCGGCCCGATCCAACAGTCCCAATTCAGGTTCGCCGGGACGGGCGCTTCCTTGGGGCGCGGGCCGCCCTGGGGCCAGATCGGACGGTTGGTCCACACGTGGACCTCGGTCACCTTGCCGATGGCGTTCTTGCGCAGCAGGGCTGCCGCCTTTCGCAGCCCGGACATCGCCGTGCCCTGGTTTCCCATTTGCGTGGCGACCTTCTTCTCGCGGGCCACCTCGCCCAGCAGCCGGGCCTCGTAGATCGACTTCGTCAGCGGCTTCTGCACGAAGGCGTGCTTGCCCATGCGCATGGCCATCAAGGCCGCTGGGGTGTGGCAGTGGTCGGGCGTGCTCACGGTGACAGCGTCGATGCTCTTCTCCATTTCTTCCAGCATCTTGCGGAAATCGGCGTACTTCTTGGCCTTCGGAAAGCGCGTGGCCGCTGCATTGAGCGTCTTCTCGTCGACATCGCAGATGCCCACCACCTCAGCGTGGTTGCCCGCATCGGCCGAGTCGCTCGACCCCTTGCCCCCGCAGCCGATGCACGCGATGCGGATCTTCTCGTTAGGCGACTTGCTTTCCTCGGCCAGGACCCCGCCGGCGACCCAAAAACCGATCCCCGTAGCGGCAGTCCCCCGAAGGAAATTGCGACGACTAGTTCGTTGAGGCATGACCCAGACTCCTTTGTTAAATGCTGAATGGTGGCGCGTTCGAAAGATCTCCCCGTGGGGGCCCAAAAGCGCTACTTTAGCCGCTGAAAAGGCGATCTGCAAGTTCGCCAGCCTCGCCTACCCATAACGCGAAGGATGCCAACCCACTCAATATGGCTTCATCGTCGTCGCCACTCGACTCTCCTCGGTCGAACTGGGGACTCACTTGGGCTTCTTCGGGAGGTCCTGCGTGGCCAGGGCGCGGAATTCTCCCATGTGTCGAGTCCATGCCTGGTCGAGTTCGCGGGCCTTGTCGGGGTGCACGGCGGCGAGGTTCGTGGTCTCCGAGCGGTCGGAACGCAGGTTGTAGAGTTCCCACGGCGCTTGCTTGGCGGCCACCAGCTTCCAGTCGCCGACTCGGATGGCCCGGTTGCCGCCGTGGTACCACCAGAGGTAGTCGTGTGCCACCGAGCCGTCGTGCATGAAGGCCGGGACGAGGCTCTTGCCGGGCGGGGGCGGCACGGGCTTGCCGGCCCACTGGGTCGGCCACTTGCCGCCGGCCACCTGGAGGATCGTCGGCGCCAGGTCGATCAGATGGCCGGGATTGCGGCGGATCTCGCCCCGCGCGGCGATGCCTTGCGGCCAATGGACCACCAGCGGCGTGGAGATGCCCCCTTCG
>CAZFKF010000202.1:0-7432 GCA_964518805.1 uncultured Planctomycetaceae bacterium
GCGCACCGCTCGTTCAACCTAACGGTTCTGCACGTGCTGCTACGGGAACGGATTGTCTCTTCGCGCGGCCCGCGAAGTTCAGCATCCACAATCACATCCGCACTGTTTGCGCTGCCGGCCGAGGGCGTCGGCGGCGATCATCGCGTCGACGATGTCGTCGGAAGTCACTTTGAACGGGTGGTTCAGGCAGAGCGAGCCCGGGCCCGCGCACATGTCGCCGATCGACTTCAGCCGCTCCCGGGTGACGCCTTCCAGGTTCAGGTCGGCAAACGTGACCGGCAGTCCGACGGCGATCTCGAAATCGACGATGGAGTAGATTTCCTCGGTGCTCTTTTCGTCGTCGAGGCAGAGTTGGCTGATGATTCCGAATCCGACCTTCTCGCCGTGCATGAACCGCTTGCACTCGGGGAACGACGGCAGGGCGTTGGCAATCATGTGGGCCGTGGCCAGGCCGCCGCTCTCGAATCCCAAGCCGGAGAGGAGCACGTTGGCCTCGACGCACTTTTCGACCGCCGGAGTGACCACGTGAAGCTCAATACCCCGCTTGGCCTCGATGCCGTGCTCCATGAGGGTGTCGAAGCAGAGGCGGGCCAGGGCCATGCCGGCCATGGTGGGCACGCCGCCGGCGAGGTTTACGGCCCGCGTCTTGAAGGCCGCCTCGGCCTCCAGCCACGTGGCCAGGGCGTCGCCCATCCCGGCCACGAAGGCCCGAACCGGCGCGTTGGCGATGACCTGCGTATCGACCATCACGATGTCCGGGTTGAACGGCCAGCAGTCCCAGCCGGTGCAATTGCCTTCGGCGTCGTACCAGACCGAGGCGGCGCTGGTGGGCGAGTCGTTCGAGGCGATCGTGGGGATAGTGACCATGCCGATGCGGGCCTCGACGGCCGCGGCCTTGGCCGTATCGAGGGCCTTGCCGCCGCCGATGCCCACCGAGACGTCGGCCCCCTGGTCCTTGGCGATTTGGGCGACCCGCTTCGCCTCGTCCTTGGTCGATTCGCCCTGGAACTCGACTTCGACCACCTCCAAGCCAGCCGCCTTGATGCTGTCGAGGACCGTCTGGCCCACAAGGTCCTTCACGCACCGGTCCCAGAGCACCATGGGCTTCTTGCCGAGCATGGCCAGGTAGGTGCCGATCTCCTTGAGTACGCCTCGGCCCTGCACGTATTTCCGCGGAGCGATCAGAACGGCTTTCATCGTCTCTTCCTTTCCTGCGTGGTTCCTATTCACCGGGCCCCGTCGCCAAGTATTCAACACTTCAGAGTCTATCCGAAAACCGGGACTGGGACCCTTCGTTCAGGTGCCTGTCCCGGTTTCGGATCTGGGCCGCACCCCGTTGATGATCGGCAGATCGCTCTCCCCGCGGAGCATCCGCTGGAGGTGGCCCGCCAGCATCTTCGGGCTGTTGCGGAACGCGTCAATTGAACTGCCCGCCAAGTGCGGCGTGATGGTCACGTTGTCGAGTTTCAGCAGCGGATGGTCGGGCGGGAGGGGTTCGACGTCGAACACGTCGAGCGCCGCGCCCATAATCCGCCGCTCCGACAGCGCCTGCACCAGGGCCTGCTCGTCGACCAGGCCGCTGCGGGCCGTGTTGACCAGCACGGCGCAGGGCTTCATCTGAGCCAATTGGCGCCGGCCTATCAAGTGGTGGTTCTCTTCGGTGAGCCGGGCATGGATCGAGATTACGTCCGACTCGCGCACGAGCGTGTCGAGATCCACCAGCTTCACCGCGCCCGAATCGCCGCGAAAATACGGATCGTAGGCGATCACGCGGCTGCCCAGGGCGGCCAGATAGCCGGCCACCAGGCGCGCTACCGCTCCGAAGCCGACGAGGCCAACCGTCTTCTCATTCAGTTCGGGAATGGCGTCGCTGTTGGGGAACGTGCGCCGCCAGTCGCCGCCTTTGAGGCAGGCGTGAGAGCGGGCCAGGTTGCGGACCTCGGACAGGATGAGCCCCAACGCGCACTCGGCCACGGCCCGGGCGTTGCGCCCCGGCGTGTTCATCACCGTGATGCCGCGCTCAGTGGCGAACGGCACGTCCACGTTCTCGGTGCCGCCGCGGAGCACGCCGATGACTTTGAGTTGAGGGGCCGACGCGATGAACTCCCGGCTGACGGGCGTGAACTGCACGGCGAGGATTTGCACGTCGGCGACGTTCTGGGTCACCTCGGGCGGAAGCGCGACCGCGCCGGGGCCGCCTTTCTCGATAGCCAGATTGGCCTCCTGGAGCGCGACGAGCGTGGGGTGTTCCCAGCGGCGGACCTCGACCTCGACCCCAAGCTCCGCCAACCCGGCGAAGCCCTGGACCATGAACCGATGGGGAATGTACGTATCGCTGATGGCCAACAACTTCATGCGACGTCCTTCAGAGTGCTGCGGTTCTTCACCGCCCTTGTCTCCGTTTGCGCAGCGGGACTCTTCTTCGCTCAGGAAAGCGGCGACGAATCGCCGCACTCCAAAGCCTATGACACGCGGCCGGCGGCCAGCAACAACTCGATTTTCTCCTTGGCCGCTCCTGCAATGGCTTCGCGGATCGGCCCGAACACTTCGTACGGGAGCGGATCCTGGCGGCGCTGCTGTTGGGCGGCCTTATCCAAACCCTGGCGCATGGCGATGCGGCAGTCGGCGTAGATGTTCATCTTGCAAATGCCGTGGCGCACGGCGTTCTGCACCTGATCGGGCGGCGTGCCCGACCCGCCGTGCATGACCAGGGGCACGGGGCTGACGCGGTTCAGTTCCTTGAGCCGCTCGATATTCAAATTCGGCAACGAACGATATACGCCGTGCGACGTACCGATCGAGACGGCCAGCGAATCGCAGCCGGTACGTTCCACGAAGCGCAACACCTCGTCGGCCTCGGTGAGCACGTTTTCGGCATGCGTGGTCTCTTCCAGATCCGCACCGCCCACGTGGCCCAACTCGGCCTCCACGCTCACGCCGTGCGGATGAGCGAGATCGACCGCGGCCTTCGTCAGCCGGACGTTCTCGTCGAACGGGAGACTCGATCCGTCGATCATCACCGAAGTGAATCCCAACTCGATGGCCCTGGAAATCGATTCCAGTTCCGTGGTGTGATCCAGGTGCAATACGACCGGGATCTTGTGATGCCCGGCCACGGCCTTGACCAGGCCCGAGAAATAGGCCCAGCCGTTGCCCCGCACATCCGGTTCCAGGCACATCAGGAACACCGGGGCGCGGCACGCTTCGGCGGTCTCCAGGATCGCGCGAACGAATACGTCTTCCACACAGTCAAACGCCGGAACGGCATAGTGCCGTGAGCGGGCGTCGGCAAGGATGTCTTTGGCGGTTGCCAGCATAAGAGGGTTCAGGGTACGGGGTTCAGGAAAACGTCAAATTGAGAATTGCAGATATCAAATATCAAATTGCAGAGCCGGCAGGCCAATGCTTACGCGCAGCGACTCGTCGGTGGGCGTCTTCAATTTGATATTTGATATGTGCAATTTGATATTTGCAGTCCTTTTCATGTCGCGGGTCCCCGAGCCCCGAATCCTATTTCAACGCATCAGCATGCCGCCGGTCACGTCGACCGTGGCGCCTGTCATGTAGCTTGCCCGGGCCGAGCAGAGGAACGTCACCACGTTGGCCACCTCGGCCGGATCGGCGATGCGGCCCAGCGGGATCCGCTTGAGGTAATCGGTCTGCGATTTCTCAAGGGCCTCGCGGGCCATCTCGGTGGACATCATGCCTGGGGCCACGGCGTTGATGCAGATTCCGCTGCGCGCCACTTCGCGGGCAAGCGATACGGTGAAGGCGACCACGCCGGCCTTGGAGGCGGCGTAGTGGGCATGGCCTGTGGTCGAGCCATGGAAGGCCGCCTGCGAGACCACGTTCACGATCCGGCCGGGGGTTCCCGCGACAAGCCAGCGTCGCACGGCCTCGCGGCAGGTCAGAAACGGTCCGGTGAGATTCACGGCCAGCGTCGCATTCCATTCGCGCTCGTCCATGTCCTTGACATAGGACGTTGGCCAAACGCCGGCATTGTTGACCAGCACATCGACCGGGCCGAGGGATGCCTCGGTGAGCCGGAACATTTCGGCCACGTCGCCGTATTTCGAGACGTCGCCGGGAACGGCGGCTACGCTCACCCCGAAGGCCGCGCCGGCAACCTTGCCGAGTTCCGTTGCCTCGGGCCCGAAATCAACACCGCGGTCAAGATCGCGGTAGTAATTGATGGCCACCTTGGCCCCCTCGGCAGCCAAGCCGAGCACGATCGCCCGCCCCAAGCCCCGCGATCCCCCCGTGACCAACGCTACCTTGTTCCGAAGGTTTAAGTCCATAAGCCACTGTTGCCTGCCATGGGTTCGACAAGCCATTGGTATACTCGAAGCCGGCCCCAATTCCAAGGGGGGTGACAAGATCTCTGCACTGCCCGTATGCCATTTCCCTCGTTCCCGCGCTCTGCGTGGGAACGCAAGCTTCGCCGCTCTGCGGCGTGGGAGTGACGAACGTACAAGCGGGGCCGTCGAGGCCATTGCGACGGGCCGGGGCGGCCAGTATGCTGGCGATCTTGTGATTTCCCGCACCCGATTGCGAGCGTGTCCTGAAACCGCCACCCGACGGAGTCAACGTCCATGGAACTCAACCGACGCACCTTGCTGGCCGGCGGCGCCGCCGCGGCCGTGCCGTTCCTCACTGTCGAGGCCCTGGCCGAAGGGGTTGCCAAAAGCGAAATGCCCAAAGAAGGCGTGATCCTCGTCGCCTCGGTCAAGGCCAAGCCGGGCCAAGAAGAAGCCGTCAAAGAGATCCTCTTGGCGCTCGTCGAGCCCACCCGCAAGGAATCGGGCTGTCTCTGCTACAACCTCCACCAGTCCAAGACCGATAAGAGCGAGTTCATGTTCTACGAGCAGTGGGCCAGCAAGGAGGCCCTGACCGCCCATTCCAACACGCCGGCCCTGAAATCGCTCGGCGATAAACTCAAAGACCGCACGGAGAAAGGCGGAGCCACGTTCTACGAACTGCTGGGCTGAGCGAGCCCCAGGCCAACCATCGCGACTTCCGGAGTCCCCACGACTTCGGAAGTCCTTCGGGCGTGGCCGCTCAAATCCGCCACGGCGGCCGCATTGCCCGATCCAGATGGCGATTGGCCTCGGCGTCGTTCAGAAACTGCTCTTGAACCGGGTCCCACTTGAGCTTGCGCCCGGTCAAGACGGCGATGTGGGCCAGATGGCACAGCGACGTGGCCCGCTGGGCAGCCTCGACCGGGGCCGCCGTCTTCTCCCGCGTCTTCACGCAGTGGATGAAATCGGCCACGTGCCAGCGGGGCCGCTGCAAGACCGTCTCGCCGGGCCGGAACTGCGTGGTCATGAGCGACTGCGGTTCGGTCGTGAGTCCGCCGCAGAGGGCGTTGACCTTCCCTTCGCTGCCCTCGAAGATCACGCCCATGGGAAAAGCCCGATCGTCGTCGTAGATGAGTTTCACCCCGTTGGCGAACGTCATCTCGACGTGCCATGAGGTCGCGGTGTCGCAGAGCCCGCTTTCGGGGATCGTGCCGCGGCCGTCGATCTCGACCGGGCCGGTGTTGTCGGCGTCCATGCCCCACTGGGCGATATCCGTGAAGTGCACGCCCTGGCCGGCTACAAAGCCGATCGTGTAGTCGGCGATGTAATACCACCACGGCGTGAGGCATCGCCGCGGGCTGTACGGCGCCCACGGAGCGGGGCCCAACTAGAGGTCGTAGTCGAAACCGGCGGGCACAGCGGTGGGCGGGTCGGTGGGGACGGGATGACTGGGCTCGGACGAGACCCGCACCGTGTGCAACCGGCCGAGCCGCCCGTTGCGCACCAGTTCGCACGCGAAGGCGAACTGCCGCTCGCTTCGCCGTTGGGTGCCGTGCTGGAATACCCGGCCGTATCGCTTCACCGCGTCGCAGATCGCCCGCCCTTCGGCCAGCGTGGTGCTCAAGGGCTTTTCGCACATCACATCCTTGCCGCTGGCGGCGGCCGCCACGGCCGGCACGGCGTGCCAGTGGTCCGGCGTGCAGACCGACACGGCGTCGATGTCGTCGCGGGCCACGATCTCGCGGAAATCGTTGTACGCCGCACAGCCCTTGTACGTGGACTTGTCCAGAGATTGCGCGTAGTGCGTTTCGATGAACTGTCTCGCCGAGAGGCGACGCTGCTGGTAGGGATCGGCGACCGCCACCACCTGACTCTCATGAACGAACCCCTGGACGTGGGCCATCCCGCGACCGCCGGTCCCGATGATCCCCACGGTCACCCGTTCGCTCGCGGCGGGCACGCCGGCCTTGCCCAAGGCCGAAGCCGCGACGAGCCACGGCGTGCCGATCGCAGCCGCCGCCGCGGTGCGCAACAGCGTTCGCCGAGAGACTCGACCAGTTCGGCAAGTCGTATGATGATCCATCGCTGTTCTCCTGGAGCCGTCACTACGTGCACGCTCCCACGATGTGGATGCGTTTGGTCAAGTCTCGGGAATGCGCGGAATTCCGATTCTACTTGGATGGGCCGCCGGGGTCCAGAAACGCAGGCTCTGGCGAGGTCCGATGCGAGGGGCGGTCGCCGCCTGGGATTGGCTGTGGCAATCTCTTGGGATGCTGTGCAATAGGCCGGCCGGCGTCAATTCGCTGCGGAATTGCCTCGCCGCCGGCGTCCTTCGTCGCAGGAGACGGATACGGGGGCCAATCGGCATCCGCCACGCGATCGCCGTCGGGCGCGAGCGCGCCATTGAACGAGAAGTAATCGTCCCATACGGCATCGAGCCGCCGAAGCGCCGAGGGCAAATCGTACACTTTCAACACGTCTCCCGTGCTCGTCGATCGGGATGGCGGGCGTCGCACCAGGAGTCCTTTGTCGACAAGCTTCCGCACGGCATCGGGAACCTCGAAGTCCACGTCCAGCGCGTACTCTGTCTTCAGCCACTGCTCCACGCGTCGATCGAGTTCCTCCTGCGTGAAATCGCGATTGCGTTCCACGTAGAGGACATAGTAGGCCAGGAGCAGTTCTTTGCACTCTTCCGCTTCCGCGGCATCGATCAGGTAGGCCAGGGCGCTGGCGTTGTTTTCGGCTTTGTTGAATTCATAGATCTCGCTGCCGTCGCCGTTGCCGTAGAGAGCGAGCTGGACGACCTTTTCCGTGATGGCGGCGCGTCCGCCCAAGTGGATGGAGCTGGTGAACGCGGTATTGCCCAGGGTGAGTCCAAAGATGCTGATCTGGCCGCCGAAATTGAAGTCGAGTTTGCCGTCGATGGCGTCCAGGATGTGCTGTTTGTCCGCATCGTCGAGGTAGTCCTGCTCCATGACGTAGTTGTAGAGGTCGAGGCTGAGGGAATTGTTGCCGGCATAAATGCCCAGATTGATGGCGGGCAGCCAGAGGTCGTGGTCGTGGGCATTGAGCAGCGCGGGATTCCAGTAATTGGCGTCACAGCCCTGGGCGCGGAGCATGTAGCTATCCGCGAA
>CAZFKF010000203.1:0-7417 GCA_964518805.1 uncultured Planctomycetaceae bacterium
TCCTGGTCGAGACCGCCGGGCTCTGCCTGCGGGGCGCTCCCTACGTCGACGGTGGACTGGGAATGATGGTCCTCGAAGCGACCAGTGGAATGAATCTGCCCCTGAAGGTCGGGCCGATGCTCTCGCTGGCCGACATCGCCGTAGTGACCAAGATCGACCGCGTTTCGCAGGCCGAGCGGGAGGTGTTTCGGGCACGAATCCAGGACGTCGCTCCCAACGTGCTGGTGCGCGAAGTGAACGCTCTGCACGGTATCGGCATCGACCCGCTAGTCAGCCACGTGCTGGAAGGGCCGGAAGTCGAAGGCCAGTTGTTCCTGCGTGGAAACCCGCCGGTCGGCACCTGCACGATTTGCGTGGGAAAGAAGGAAATCGGCTGGCAGGCCCATTTCGGCGTGGTCCGGGCGTTGGAGAACCAGACGTTTTATCGCGGGGAATGACCGGCATCCAATCCAACTTGGCACTCTCTTTCAAGGAAACGATCCAATGATCGATACTCTCGATGTGTCCCTCCCCGGCTTGGACTGCGGCCTGTGCGGATACCGCACCTGCGACGAACTCAAGGAGCGCCTGGTCCAGTCGCCGGAGATTCTCAAACGGTGCATCCATCTCTCGCAGAACCGGGTCAAGACGACCGATCCCTCGGCAGCACCGCCGCAGGCCCCAGCGGCACGGCCCCAGGTTGAGACGGAATCCGCCGGTCGGCAGACCCGTCTGCCGATCTTGGCCGGCACGCCCGCCGTGCCATGGCACGACAGCCTGGGCCGGGAGTTCGACTTCTACTTGGAGCATTTCCCCGAAGACCCGGGGCCGAGGGAGATCATCCTGCCGCACAACCCGATCATCACGCGGGAGCTTGAAGTGCGTCGCGGCGACATCCTCATCGGCCGGCCGCTGGGCATGTCGTGCGGCTGTCCGATCACGCATTGCGGCGTTGCCACCGAGGTCGACCTGCGCACCGGAGTGATCGTTTGGTGCGTAACCGGTCCCCTGGGCCCTCGCCAGCACGGCTTCAAGGACCTGGGCTACTACATCGCCGAAGGCTACGAGGGCCTCGTGCACGAAGCGCGCGGCGAACTGAAGGTCGGAATGCGATACTACTTCCAACCCCGCATGTGCATGCTCCAGTGGCGTCACAGCGGATTGGTGAACTACCTCAACCGGATCGAAAACGGCTACCAAGTCCGGCTCGAGGGTCTCTGGATCGGTTGATTCGACCCGCTTTGGCACCCATACGCTGCGAGTCGTGGGAATCGCCTTCAGGGCAGGGCTATCGACTCCCAGCGTTGCCAGCGGTCGGACTTAGAACGCTCCGTGTGTGCGTAAGCCGCTTGATGGCGGCTTTCTCGGCCGTGCTCCTCACGGGGAACCACTTGGGCGGGACCAATGCTGACTTCGAGTTAGGTTGCCAATTGGCAGTTTGCTGGTAGCCGACATTGTGATTGATCGCAGCAGTACTTGCGCTGAAATTGGCAAATGTCCACGGAAATTTGTCTTGTGTCGATCGGGAAATGCTGAGCGCAATAGCACCCGGAAGATCACACGGTGGGACCTTCTCTGTCCGTTGAGCGAGTCTGCATCGAGTCTTCCGACTGAGGACCTGATTTGACGCGACTTACCGAAAGGGAGCCCCGATCATCGGGCGGATGCCGCCACCGGCGTTGAATTAGCCCACTTGCCACGGGGCGCGAGCGAACCACCAAGCGTCTGCCGAAACCAGCCCATCCGGCAGCCAGACGACGATGGCAACCTACAGGACTCGCACGGTCTCTTCGGCCGGTGGGCTGTCTCGGTATTCGCTAGATGACGCATCATAGCGTCTCCGGGAAAGGTACCCGCACTTCGACCTAGGAGGTGCAAGAGCCATGTTGACCTTCTGGAGACCTGCCTCGAAAGCTCTGCTTTCCAAAAGAACGAGTTGAATGGGCAGGCGCTCCCGTCGCTCGGGATTCCGCCCACGTTGTGAAGCACTGGAGGCACGGGAAATGTTGAGCGGAATCAGCGATCTAGCTCCCTGTGCGATGCTCTCCAGTTCGGCGACTCCGAGCGCGACGACATTGCAGCCCAGAGGGATTGCAGTCGATCCGAACGGCAATTTCTACTTCGCCGACAGTCTCAGCAACCGAGTCTAATGGGTGAATAGTCTCACGGGAGAGAGCACCGTGGTCGCGGGCAATGGAACCTCTGGCTTCAGCAGCGACAATGGCCCGGCAACGGAGGCGCAATTGAATATGCCCTGGGGAGTGGCCTTCAATCCCGAGCTGAATCGTCTCCTCATTGCCGATCGCTCCAATAACCGGATCCGCTAGGTTAATCGTACCATCCATCGCACGCCGCGTCGATCCCTCATGGCTCGATTGCGTCAGTCCTGTTTCGCCGAAGCTCGGTATCCTTCCAGTAGGGCCACAAAGTCGGTTGCCGGTCGATCGATCTCTGCCCACGACAGCGCAAGATCGTATCCATATTTGTCCCTTGACCAGAGCAGGGCCTGGGCAAGACCGCCGACCTTTCCAAAACTCTCGAGGGATTCCGACGCATCATGGCCCTCGAGTCTGGACCACACAGCGACGGAAGTCGGGACGTCGAGCAACGACGTGGCGCGCGACAGGAGCTTCAGGTACGGCAGATTCTTCGTCATGAACGCGGCCAGCGAAGGAGACATCCTGTCCAGGTAGCGGTCATAGCTTTTCAGGCGAATTCCAACCATCTTGTTTGAAAAGATCGATAGGATTCCCACTCTCTCAACATCGGACCAGGGAATCGAGGCGATTCCCTCGGCGTAACGCTGCTCGATGCCCTCAGGCGTGAGGACCATGGACACTCTTCTACGCAGCATTTTCGGGATCGCGTAGAGACCTCCGCCACCAAAGAACACGATGGCCACAACACCAGCGAGAGTCTCTTCACCGGAGAAGACCATCCACAGTCCGCCCAGGGTGAATACGGCACACCCTACGGACATCAGGGCAACGTTCTTGCCGACTTTGGGGCGTATTTCGATGACCGGCGTTGTCATGGTCGTTGGCTCCTTCGCACGAATGACGTTGGACGTAAAGGGCGCTGGCAAACCAGCACCGCCGACGGTTTCGTCGCCTCACGCGGGCGAAACCCGCGAACCGCACCGCCCGCCCGGGTGGGAGCCTGCGTCGGAGTTGGGTATCAAATTGCGACTTTTCCCACAATGTGCCGCCTAGATAATTGGCTCTTCCGGTTTTAGGTGCAGAATCCGAGAAACACGGCCTTCAGGCCACTGACGGTCTCGCGTAGCTTAGCGATGCTCAGCCCGACCGCCTCCGACGCCCGATTCAAGTCCAGAATCAGCCGGTTCCAGAGCGTGCCAGAGGACTTCACCCCATCGCAACGCTTGGTAATCACTCGGGCCTTGTTTTTGATTCCCTCCACCGCTGCGCTGAGCATCCGCAGCACGTATTCCTCGAAGCGGTAGGTGTACATCACCTTCTTCCGTTTGAACGAGGCGAAGTGTTCCTGGCGATGCCCGCAACGCGAGCAGCGATGGAAGCAAGGCTGGAAGATGAGGAAGCTCGGCTGGCCCCAGAGGTCCAGGTCGCAGACCACATAGACCGTGTTCTTGTACTCGTAAGTGGACGGCTCCTCGTGGCCGCACTTCTCGCAACGGCACGAGTCGGGCAGAGGGAACTTCACCTCGAAGCCGTGCCCGTCGCCCGAGCGCTCGTAGCCCAATAGTTCCACGCCCGGCGGCAAATCCAATTCGACGTTGACCCGGACCATCCTTGGCCTCCTCCGTTTGCGGTGTCGCAAGGCAACGGGCCGTGCCAACAACCGCGTTGGCCAGACCGCCGCAGCTTGAGCAATAAGGTGACTCCGCAGGCAACCTCGGGCCAACGCCAACCTTCCCAACGGGCGAAATCGCCGGAGCCGAGAGGAAACGACGGACGGTGTTCCCAAACGAGCACTTACGCACGTGATCCCCATCGCGCTATCTTCTTGCGGGGGGCAAATCCGTCGGGAATAGCGCCCCGCGGGCATTCAACGATCTATCGCCAGGAGTATAATGGCCGTCATTGACGAGGCTCGGGTTTCTGCGGAGTTCGCACCTAGAACCGGACGAGCCGGCGTTCTTCATCCACCCGTCCTCCGAAAGTCACCGCCCAGTCGCCGCACAAGCTATTCGCCCCGCCCCACGCTGTGAGCCGACGGGGCAAATCATCTGAGCGTCGGCCCGGCAATTTGTCTGATCGCCAAAGCTTCAAGTACCCGGAACCACCAGAGTACCAGCAGAAAGGGCCTCGCAAGAGGCCGAAGATCGGGGAGTTCCTGCCGATCATCCACGAGATTCTCAAAAGCGACCAACAGGTCCACCGGAAACAACGGCACACGGCCAAGCGGATCTTCGCGCGGTTGCAGGCCGAGCATGAGTAAGCAGGTGGCTACACGGGCGTGAAAGACGCCGTGCGGGCCTGGAGGCAGCAGCACAAGGAGGTGTTTCTGCCGTTGTCGCATCCGCCGGGAGAAGCCCAGGTGGACTTCGGCGAGGCGGATGTCATCCTGCGGGGCGAGACGACCCGGTGGGCCCTGCCCTGACGTCCGGCCCCCTCATATCCGGCACGCTTGCCCCATCCATTAGGTGGTCGCTGCTTCGCTATTCCCGCAATTGCAGTTGCAATGCGTGCATAATTGGCCAATAATACAGACATAGCGGTCGCCAATTGCTGCAACCGCTGCCAAGTCCAAAGGCGTGCTCGGATGAGTAGCCAAAGAGACCCCGCGCGGTACGAGTCGCGCGCAGCCATCGTCAAAGCCCTGGCGTGCCCGGCGCGTCTGATGATCGTGGACGAGTTGGCCGAGTGTGGCGAACGCTCGGTGCAAGAGTTGACCGCCATGATCGGCACGGACGGATCGACGGTTTCGCGGCACCTCTCGACGCTCAAGAACGCAGGCGTCGTCGCCAGCCGAAAGTCTGGGACCACTGTTTACTACCGCCTCCGAATGAAGTGCATCCCTGTGTTTCTCAACTGCGTGGAATCAATGCTCCGGGAAGACGCCGAAATGAAGGCGCACGTCTGAAGCACCCAAGATGCTGTGGGAATGAAGCTGCTCGCAGCAAACATTCACCGCTCACGACCCGAGGAGAAGAAAATGTCCGATGCGCTAACCCGACGAACCTTTGTTGGCGCCCTTGGTGCGGCCCTTGCCACGGGAGTCGCCGGCCACACAGACGGTGCCGAGCCTGCGCCAGCCAGTCCATCGAAGGCCGTCTATTTCGAGGCCGGGAAGAGCACCCACGAAAACCTAGTCTTCTCCTGTTCGGGCGGACTGTCGAACGTGGGGCCAGGCACGACCCTTGCCGGCATCGAAGTCGTCAAGGAACTCGGACTCTGCAATGTAGCGGTCGGGTGTCTTGCCGGCTTGCCGAAGGGCAATGTCCCTGGCATTGTCGCCAAGGGCAAAGCGGCTCGCAAGATCGTCACGGTGGACGGCTGTCCTAGCGCCTGCGCGCGAAAGATCGTCGAGGCTGCCGGGCTCCCGATTGCCAAGACCATCGTCCTCACCGAGGACGTGCCGATGCGGAAGATAACCTTTCACGAGGAGCTTGTCGGCACTCCCAAGGGCCTGATGGACTACGTATCGGCCGACGAGGTGAAAGGGGCGAAGGAGCTTATTATCCAAGCGATTGACTCAACCTCCTGACGTGCTCTATGTGGATCGTTCGACTTGCCCTTCGCCGGCCGTACACCTTTGTGGTGGCGGCGCTGGTTCTGCTGTTGCTCACGCCGCTGGTGCTGCGGCGCATGCCGACGGACATCTTTCCCTCCATCGACATTCCGGTAGTGAGCAGCGTGTGGCTCTACAGCGGTCTGAGCGCCCAGGAGATGGAGCAGCGAATCATCTACTTGCACGAGCGCCAGATCGCCGCGACCGTCAACGACATCGAGCACATCGAGTCCACGGCCTTCAACGGCGCGGGGGTCATCAAGACATACTTTCAACCGGGCACCTCGGTGGATGCGGCCGTGGCACAAACGTCTTCAGCGGCCGAGGTCATACTGCGATTCCTGCCGCGCAACATCACTCCGCCGATCATCATCCGCTACAACGCCTCGACCGTTCCCATCCTCCAATACAGTTTTGCCAGCACGAAGTTCTCCGAGTCGGAGCTTCAGGACATGACGTTCAACCAGGTGCGCATGGGCCTGGCAAACGTCCCGGGGGCTTCCGTGCCGAATCCCTACGGCGGCAAGGTGCGCGTGGTCGCGGTGGACCTCGACCTGACGGCGCTGAAGGCCAAGAACCTCGCGCCGATGGATGTGGTCAACGCGCTGAATGCCCAGAACCTTATCCTCCCCAGCGGCACCGCGAAAATCGGTCCCACTGAGTACGACGTGGCCTTGAATAGCAGCCCGACCATCCTGGAGGAACTCAATGACATTCCCATCAAGAGCCTCGATGGCGCGGTCATTTGCGTGCGCGACGTGGCGCTGGTCCACGACGGTTATCAACCGCAGATGAACGTGGTGCGCCTGGATGGCGTGCGCGGCGTGCTGCTTACCATTCTCAAGAGCGGGAACGCCTCGACGCTGGACGTTGTACAGGGGGTCAAGGCCACCATGCCGCGGATTCTGAGTGGCTTGCCGCCGGAGTTGGAGGCCAAGGAGTTTTCCGATCAATCGCTCTTCGTGCGCGCGGCGGTCAACGGCGTGACCCACGAAGGCTTGATCGCCGCGGCCCTGACGGCGCTAATGATTCTGCTGTTTCTCGGGGCATGGCGCGGCACGCTAATCATTGCCATCTCCATCCCCCTTTCGGTGCTCGTGTCGATCGTCTCGCTCTGGACTCTGGGTGAGACGATCAATCTGATGACATTGGGCGGCCTGGCGTTGTCGGTGGGCATCCTGGTGGACGACGCCACGGTAGAAATTGAGAACGTCCATCGCCACATGGCGATGGGCAAACCAACGGTACAGGCGATCCTCGATGGTGCGCAGGAAATCGCCATGCCAGCTTTTGTTGGGACACTCTGCATTTGCATTGTGTTCGTGCCCATGTTCTTCCTCACCGGCACGGCACGGTATCTATTCGTGCCCCTGGCCGAGGCCGTGGTGTTCGCCATGCTCGCGAGCTACGTCCTGTCGCGAACTCTTGTGCCCACGCTGGTGATGTGGTTCTACCGTCATGTCGAGTATCGCGGTCACGGGACGGACCCGCGCCGCGTGGCGTTGTGGCTGCGGCCGTTCGCGGCGGTGCATACCGGCTTCGAGTGGGCCTTCACACGCTTCCGTGAAGGTTACCGCCGATGGTTGGGCGTCGTGCTGCATCATCGCTGGGCATTCGCCTTGCTTTTCGTCGCGTTCTGTGCCGGGACAGCAGCGTTGCTCCCGGAATTAGGCCAGGACTGGGGAGGTGAAAACTGATCTAGTCGCGTTTGGCGATTTTTGTTCCA
>CAZFKF010000204.1:0-7410 GCA_964518805.1 uncultured Planctomycetaceae bacterium
GGTCGGCATCTTCTTCGACGGCTTCTGGTTCCTCGATCTCAGCGGCGACGGCCGGTGGAGCAAGGACGACCTGTGGGCGCGGCTCGGCCACTCGGGCGATCAGCCGATTTCCGGCGATTGGGACGGCGACGGCAAGACCGACATCGGCATCTACGGTCCGGCATGGAGAGGCGACCCACGGGCGATCCAAAACGAGCCGGGGCTGCCCGACGTCAACAACCGCGTGGCCGGCACTCCGCAGGCCCGCTACAAGAATATCCCCCCCGATCCAGAACAGGCCACCTCCGGCTGGCGCATGCTCAAACGGACCTCGTTTGGGAAGTTCCGCAAGGACCTCATCGACCACGTGTTCCAGTTCGGCGACGAGAAGTGCATGCCGGTGACCGGCGACTGGAACGGCGACGGCGTGACCAACATCGGCATCTTCCATAACGGCGTGTGGTATCTGGATGCCGACGGCGATGGGCGCTGGTCGTCGGCCGACATCCAGATCACGATGGGGCAGCAGGGCGACACTCCCGTGGTAGGCGACTGGAACGGCGACGGCCGCACCAAGGTCGGCGTCTACCGAAACGGAAGATGGCTCCTGGACTCCAACGGCGACGGCGTGCTCGACGGACGCGACCAGGTCTTCCAGTTCGGCGAGGCAGCCGACGTGCCCGTCGTGGGTGACTGGAACGGCGACGGGGTCGATGAGATCGGTGTCTACCGCACGGGCAAGCCCGCCACCGCCAAACAAGCCTCGACGCAGTCCGCACCCGCTTCGTCGTCGCCCGAGCCGGCCATCAAACGCTGATCCAAGGTGCCGCGACCCCTGGGTGTTTCGCCCGTTGAGCCGCGTGGCTCGACGGGCTGAATGCGTTCTTTGATCCCGCACCGCAGGGCGTCTCTTGCGGCTCGCTCTCGCCGCGCGTTATTCCCATCGCCCGACCGTCGGGTTACACTAGTTCAAGACCGCGGTACGTCGCCGACGGCGCTAGTTGGGGAGCTACTGACTATGGAATGCAAGAAGGCCCAGAATCTCAAGTCGTGTACCTGCACCTACACCCCGTGCTCGCACAAAGGGGTCTGTTGCGAATGCATCAGCAATCACCTCCGGGCCCGGGAATTGCCCGGCTGCTGCTTTCCCGCCGGCGCCGAACGCACCTACGACCGCTCCTTTCAGTACTTTGCCAAGCTGGTGATGGACGGCAAGATCTGATTCCCCTGCTGCCGCCAGGAATGGGAGACGTGAGATGCCGAAATCCGGAGTGGTGCTTTCCGCCGTCTTCGTGCTGAGTGTGCTTGCGCATCGGTGCCAAGGATCGCCCGCGTGCGCAGGCCAAGGCGCGGAATGCGCCAAGCCGGCCATGTATGCCCGGAAGCCAACACTGCAAGAGAGCCTGCTGGCGACACGCCGTCAGTATTCGGCGTGGCTGGCCGAGCAGCCGGCCGCGCGACAGGCCGTGACGTTTGGCCCCTGGTTTGCCACGCCCGCCATGCCCGCGGACCAGGCCGACCGGCAGGTCCGCCCGGAACTCGGCGTCGATCGCCACGCGAAATTGCCGGGCGGCCAAGCGCTGTGGACGGCGCGACACGAGTGGGTTGACGGAAAGCCGTTCGGGTTGGCGGGCAAGTCGGCGGCCACGACCCTCTATCTATCGCGCAGCATGACCGCAAAACGCCCGGTGCGTCTGACCGTCGGCATCGGCGGCGGCGATCGCCTGGAGATCTGGCTGAACGCAAAGAAGATCGCCTCAGGCGATACGCGCCTCGTCTCGGGCCGCTACGGATGCGGCGAGCAGGTCGACGGCACGCGCGTCGATCAGTTGGTCATCGACCTCGACCTGCGGTCGGGCGACAACGTGCTTGTCGTTCGAGTGACGTTGGCCGACGAACCGTCGTTCTGTTTCTCGCCGTCGCCAGGTCCGGTGCCGCGACTGTGGGAGCAGGTCCGCCGCGATTTCCCCGCGGCCCAGAACCCCTTGCTCGATCTGGTGCACGCGAGTTGGTTTGACGTGCAAGGCTGGTTCGCCGCCCGCGATTGCACGCTGGAGCAGCAACTCATCGAGCGGCTTGCGGCCGACTGCGGCAGCGACGGGGCTTCGGTCCGCACTGGACTCGATCGGCTCAAGCAGACCAAGGCCGGACACGACGAGCCGGGTTGGCTGGACCTCTGCGTGAAGGCGTCGGTGCTGGCCACGCTCCATCGCGACTTGGCGCGGCTCCGCGCAGCGGTGAATGCGTTGGGGCAGTCCTTCCGCAACGAGTACCCGGCCGCCGAGTTGCTCGGCCGTTTGGACGCGTATCAACGGCGTCTGTCCATCCTGGCCGGCGATCGGCTCGATCCGGCCGACGAGGCCACGCGCCGCCTCATGGCCGAAATGCCCGAGATGCGGCGGCGCATGCTCGTGGAATTGAACCCGTTGCTTCGCCATGCCGAGATCCTCTTCGTCAAACGTTACACGTACAACAGCAAGCACTTCTACGACGACTTCCAGCACATCCATCGCTGGGGAGGCAACGTGTGCGTGCTCTCGCTGGCCGACGGCCGGGTCCGCGAAGTGGCCGGGCAGTTGGCCGGCGGGGTGTTCGACCGTTACGACTTGTCGTTCGACGCCCAGCACATCGCTTTCGGCTATCGCCGGCCCAAGCCCGAGGGCTTTCGGATTTGGGAAATCGGGGTCGACGGCAGCGGGCTCAGGCCGCTGACCCGTCCCCCGGCCGACGAAGACCGGCGGATCGAAAAATACGGACGCACCAGCTACGGCGACGGTTTCTACGGTTCGATGGGGTACCGGTTCTGGACCGACGACGTCCATCCCTGCTACCTGCCCGACGGCGGCCTCTGCTTCGCTTCGACGCGGAGTGAACACGGAGTCCTGTGTACGCCGGCCCATTACCTGGCGTGCACCAACTTGTTCCGCATGGACGCTGATGGCGGCGGCATGCGCCCCTTGTCGCAGGGCGCCCTGAGCGAATTCACGCCAACGATGATGGAGGACGGGCGAATCCTCTACAACCGTTGGGAATACATCTACAAAGGAATCGCCGCCGTGCAGCCGCTGTGGATCACGCGTCCCGACGGCTCGGGCAACGAGGAGTTCTACGGCGACAACATCGCCAATCCCGGCGTTCTCTGGCAGGCCCGGCAGGTGCCCGGCCATCCGCGCCTGGCGGTTTGCATCGGCTGTGGGCACGAGCCGTTGGGCGTGGGCCAGGTCTTGCTCTTGGACCTGAACAAGAACAAACGCACGCACGAGCCCATGGTCAACCTGACGCCCAATGTGAAGACCGAGAACCTCCGCGGCCTCTTCCAACTCCGCAACGGCGTATGGCGCGAAGACATCTACGGACCATTCTACGCTGACCCTTATCCTTTGTCCGACAAGTTCTTCCTCGTCGCCTGCAACCCCGACAAGAGATACAACGACGAGGCGGCCTACGGAATACACCTGCTCGACGTCTTCGGCAACCGCGTGCCCATCTACCACGATCCGAACATCTCCTGCTGGCAGCCGATGCCGCTGCGCCCCCGCATGAAGCCACCGGTGCTCCCCGCTTTGCCGCAGCCGCAAGCCGCAGGTGCGCACGTGGTGAAGGGAGACGCCGAAAAGCGCGACGCCGTGGCCACCGTTTTCTTGAGCGACGTCTACCGCGGACTGGACGGCGTGAAGCCGGGAACGGTGAAGTACCTCCGCGTGATGGAACAGGTACCCAAGCCCTGGGCCGCAGAGGTCGATCCGCTCCGCGATGAGGACCGCGAGGCCGACGGCTTCGGCGGCCACTTGTGCGTCACCTGGAACGCCCACATCTGGATCGCCGTACTGCGCGGGATCGTGCCGGTCCAGGAAGACGGGTCGGCTTGTTTCGAGGCCCCGGCGCGGCGCAACCTGTTCTTCCAGGCCCTGGACAAGGATTACATGGAAGTCCAGCGTATGCGGACGTTCATCAACCTCGAGCCGGGCGAGAGGCGTTCGTGCATCGGCTGCCACGAGCATCGCACGCAGGCCCCCGTGTCTCGCGTCGCGGCGGCGCTGAGGCACGCTCCCGCGAAGCTCGCGGCCCAGCCCGGCGAGGTGGCCCCGCGTCCACTGGACTACGCGGCCGACGTCCAACCGGTGCTCGACCGGCACTGCGTTCGCTGCCACTCCGAGAAAGATCCAAAGGCCGCTCCCGATCTGCGCGGAGAGTTGACCACGCTCTTCAATCGCTCCTACGAGAACCTCATGCAGGGCAAGTTCGTCAACACGATCCAGGAATGGAACGGCGGCGACTGGGCGATGAGGCACGCCGCGGCCGTGCCGCCGTACACCTACGGCGCGCACGCCAGCCGGCTCGTCAAGCTGCTCAAGGAAGGCCACTACGACGTGCGCCTCTCGCAAGAAGAGTGGATTAAGCTCGTCACGTGGATCGACTGCGGCGCGCCGTACCACGGTTCGTACTACGGGCGGCGGAACCTGGCCTACCAGGGCCAGCCCGATTTCCGCCCCACGCCCACCGTCGAGTCGGCCTGCGGCATCCCGCCTTCGTATGCCGATCTGCCGGCCCCCGAGCCCTTGCCTGCACGGCTTCTGGCCTGGTGGCGGCTCGACGACACAGCCGCCGTGGCGGTCGACGCCTCGGGCCAGGGGCACGAGGCCAAGGCCGTCGGCGTCCAGCGGGGCGAGGGACGCGCCGCACGCGGCGCCGCTCGTTTCGACGGCAATGCCTATCTGGAGTGCGGCGGCTTGGGCGCCCACGAAGCCCTCTCGATGGCTCTCTGGGTCAAGGCCGACTCGCTCGGCAACCAGTGGAATCCGCTTCTGTTCGGCAACAACGCGCGGCCGGGCACCGTGCATTTCAGCCTGCGGTCCGACGGCGCTCCCAACGTGGCGATCAACACGGGCGATTGGAACTGGACGCACCGCAGGGCCCGCGTCTCGGTGGCCGACGGCAAATGGCACCACGTGGCCCTGGTGTGCGACGCCCGCCTCAACGGCAAGGCGCGGTTCTATGTCGACGGCCAATTGGCGGGCGAGAGCCGCCTGGGCCTCGGCCGCCGGTTGGATCTCGACGGCTTCCGCATCGGGGCCTGGGACGGCTGGGCGACCCAACCAGCCAACAACTTCCACGGCGAGATCGCCGACGTCCGGGTCTACAGCGGCTCGCTCACGCCCGAAGAAGCCGCTCGCCTGGCGGCCAAGGGGGAGAAGTAGCACGCGAACACCAGACGTCGCCGACCTACTGGACTTTGGAATTGCGGGATACATCGAGATATTCCGGTGACACCGGACGTGTGGCATGCTCTCGCGACGCAAGGCGTCGGGTGAGCATGGAATCGCCCACAACGGTTCCCATGCCGACCCGCGGCTACCGCCGCGCGACGGCATGCCACCCTGCCCGTCCCCGAAATTCTCGAAATAACCAAACGAAGTGACTGTGGGAGACCCTCATGATTTCAATCGTCCGACCATCGCAGCACTGCCATCGATTCACACGTCGTCGGTTTCTGGCCGGCTCGGCGGCTGCGGGCGCGGGACTGCTATCCTGGAACGCTGCGATTGGGCTCTCAGCCGCGGCAGGGCCCACGGACCCAGACCGGTGGACGCTGGTGTCCGACATCCATCTCTCACACAACCGGCAGGCGAAGAATCGCGGGGTGGCGCCGGCCGAAGGGCTTGCGCAGGCCCGCGAAGGAAGTCTTGCCTTGGAACCTCGGCCGGCCGGCGTCATCGTCTGCGGCGACTGCGCGTTTAACGAGGGCTTGTCGCCCGATTACGCCCTGCTGGCCGAGATGATCCAGCCGTGGCAACAGGCCAAGGTCGCCGTTCACTTCGCCTTGGGCAATCACGACCACCGCGAGAACTTCTGGCACGCGCTGGCCGCGATGAAGCCCTCGGGCCCGGCCGCCGTGGACGGCAAGCATGCCTACGCCATCGAGTCGCTGCGGGTCCGGTGGATCATTCTCGACTCGCTGGAGAAGACCAAGCAGACGCCCGGGCTCCTCGGCAAGGAGCAACTCGCATGGCTGGCCGCGCAACTCGACGCGCACCCGGAGAAGCCCGCCATGGTCGTCGCGCATCACCATCCCGATCCCACGGGCCGGCTCAACGGGCTGAAAGACACCGGTCCCTTGCTGGAAATCCTCACGTCGCGCAAACAGGCCAAGGCCCTTGTGTTCGGGCACACGCACCGCTGGCAGCACGTCGAGATCGGCGGCCTGCACTATCTGAACGTCCCGGCCACGGCCTGGATCTTTGACGCCGATCAGCCGCGGGCATGGCTCGACGTGCACCTCCGCGACGACGGCGCACAAGTCGCGCTCTGCTGCCTCGACAAGAGCCACAAGGCCAACGGGCAGCAGGTGGACATGAAATGGCGCTAACCGTTTCTTATTGATCCCTGCGCAGCCAATGAGCGAGGCCGACCAACGGGAGGCCGGGAAACAAGGGAGAAAAGCCTTGCACCAGGATCATTTTCAATACAGGGGTCAATAGGACGCCCGAAGTAGCCCCGGCAACAGAGAATCCCTAAAACGCGAACACGTCGGGAGCTACGTTGAAGTATCTTGCCAGCTTGCCGATGTGGCCTCGGTTCAGGGAACGCTTGCCCTTCAGGACTTCGGAGATAGTGGAGTTTGCTATCCCCGTGGCATCCGAAACCTCGGTCTGAGAGACGGCCTTGGCTTCGATGAGGTGACGCAGCATTTCCGCGTCGGAGACCGGGGCCATGGGGTGGGCCTCGCTCTCGTAACGCTCGATCAGGTCGCCAAGCACATCCAGGTAATCCTCTTCCTCTGGTGCAAGGTCGCGCCGGTCCAAGAGCGAATCGACCATTCGGACCGCTTCGTCTAGCTCCTCGTCTGAACGGATAGGACGAAGCGGAAACTTGAATACCCACTCAAAGTAATGGTCCTTGCGGCCTCCCCGCCGGTTCAGCGTGGCCATCAGCAATCCCCTTTCCACGTGCCTTGGTCGTATTCTTCGTGGGTCATCACGTGCCGGATGTAGACCTTCCCACAGTTGAAGTGAATCACCACCACGAGGCGGAACTCGTTGCCGCCGATGTTGAACACGGTACACGCCGAAGACCACGAAAGGACCTGATATGACCGCCAGTCTTTCCCCCGTGGCCCTCGCTGGCCGCCGAATGGGCGACGTGAATGCCGTCGCCGAAAAGCTCGCTTGCTCACCACGTCACGTCTACCGCCTTAGTGATGCTGGCCGGATGCCGTCACCCATGAAGCTCGGGGCGCTGGTTCGATGGGACCTCGATTCTATCGACGAGTGGATTAAACAGGGCTGCCCCCGTTGTGACCGGAGGGCACGCCGATGACCCGGTAGGCGTCCGCGCGGCTGGCAGGGTGATATCGGAGATCGGCGAGAAGGCCGGGGTAGTGGTCGATAAGGCCGCCCGTAAGTATGCCTCGGGGCATGACCTTCGCCGAAG
>CAZFKF010000205.1:0-7381 GCA_964518805.1 uncultured Planctomycetaceae bacterium
CAGATGGCGGATGCGCTGCGTGGTCATCAGGCCCATCGTGGCTTTCACAGAGTCCCGGGGAGTGCCCGTTATGACCTCGGTTGTCATCGCAGATGACACGGGGAACTCGCTCAACGGCCCCTTCCCGGAAGCGCAGAATCGCAAGATATCTCGCTCGCTGATCACCCCCAGCAAACGCTCTCCCTCCTCGAGTCCTCGGTCGCACACCACGAGGCATCCCACGTTTCTCCGCACCAGCTCTCGGACCGCCTCATCCAGGGTCGCGTCCGCCCGGATCGTAAAGACCTCGCTCCCTTTTGCCATGAGGATCTCATACAAGGTCATGACCAAACTCCTCCTTTGCGAACCAAGGGCCCAATCCGCAGCGATATTTGCAACAGGGTTAACTGTGATAAATCGTAGTCTGGGGCGAGGCCTTTGGCCAGAGAGGCACAGTGGAAATCCAATGGCCGGACGCAGTTGCCGAACGGGCTGACCAACGCAAAGGCTGCCCGAGCGCAAGCCCCCGGCACCAAGGGGCCCCGGGGGAGCCAGTTCGCGAGTTGGGCCATCGCGTCGGCCTCCTTCCGGCCTATCGACACCGGATCTCCAAGTAGACGTCAAAAGGCGGTTCCACAGACTCCTGCGCGGGAACTGCGGATCCAAACGCGCGGATCTCCAACGTATTGCGTGGGCAAAGCCGAGTTGTCACGTCGTGGCATCCAAGGGTTGCAGGGCGAGAAGGGCGGCTCAGTTCCTCCCCGTTCAAGGCCAACGTTGTGTCTGGCAGTTCGCCGTCGCAGCACAGCCAGACGGTCTCGCCAGGCCCGAGGGCGCTGGGGCATCCGAACCGGCGTCGCCAGATGGCCCCCTCGGCCACGGTTTCGCACTGCCACGGCTTACGCAACCGGATGCGGTGGCGGTTCATTCGCGGCAGTCTCCGCTTGGCGCGCCTCGCGGCGCGCAACGAGGATCGACACGGCAACCGACACGGTCAAAATGGCGGTCACCACAGCCAACGATGCCCAGGGCGAGACC
The DNA here is from genome assembly GCA_964518805.1 of uncultured Planctomycetaceae bacterium. Classification (GTDB taxonomy): domain Bacteria; phylum Planctomycetota; class Planctomycetia; order Pirellulales; family Thermoguttaceae; genus CALFBP01. The sequence goes on from CAZFKF010000205.1 coordinate 1,018, forward strand.
AGATCGGCTTCCGCCTCTTTCCACCCCATCAATTCGGAGACATATTCGCCGGCCATCTTCAAGCCGATGAAGCCCAGCACGCCAGCCAAGCCAAAGTGCAAGTAGCGGAACAGGTCCATGACCCCGGCCAGCACGAAGTACAGGGCCCGTAGTCCCAGAATGGCAAAGATGTTCGAGGTGAAGACCAGGAACCGGTCCTTGGTGATGCCGATGATGGCGGGAACACTGTCGACGGCGAAGAGCACGTCGCTGCTCTCAACGACCAGCAGCACCAGCAGCAGGGGCGTGATGTGCAGGCGATGATCCTCGCGAACGAAGAACCGATCGGCATATTGACGATGGTCTCCGCGGCTCACGCGGAGCACGCGGCGTGCGCCGCGGAGGAACAGGTTTCGTTCGGGATGGACCTGTTCGCCCGTGTGGAAGCACAACTTCACCGCCGTGTAGAGCAGAAAGACGCCGAAGACGAAGTTCATCCAGTGGAAATGCTGGATGAGTTCGGTGCCCAGAAGAATGAAGATCAGGCGCATCACAACAGCGCCGACTATCCCCCAGAAGAGCACTCGATACTGGTACTCGATCGGAACCTGGAAGAACCGAAAGATGACCAGGAATACGAAGAGGTTGTCAACCGACAACGATTTTTCGACAAGATAGCCGGCCAAGAAGCGGATTCCAGCCTTGTCACCCAGCCACCACCAGATGAACCCGTTGAAGATCAGTGCCAGGCAGATCCAGAAGACCGACCACCCGACCGACTCCCAAAGGGAAGGAACATGCGCGTGGCGGTGAAACACGAAGAGGTCGAGCGCCAGCAAGAAGGCGACCAAGACACCGAACGCAAACCAATGCCATACGGCAATTTCCGGCAACGCAACGCTCCCTTGCAGCACCAAGGATGCAACACCCCTGCGATGAGCCTGAGGGAGTGTTTGAACACCATAATAGGGTTTCCCACAGGGCAAGGCAACGGGCGATCAAGCTGCCTATCTTTCCTGGGTTCCGCAGAGTGCCGCGTGTCCAAGCGGACGGCCTTATGCCGGCGAATCCAACGGCATTTTCGGCAAGTCTTGCCGTTCTTACTCAACTGTCACGAGCGGTGCGTCCGATACTAACGTCACGACCAGAAATCATGGACCTTGCGAGTCCCATGGTCTGGAACGACGTTCACACCGTGCACACCGAGATGGGTAAGAACCATGTCGCTCAATCGCAAAGGAACGTGGCTGGCAGCCTGGGTGTTGATGGGAATGCTCGGGGGTCTCTCGGCCTCAGCCCAAGGCTTACGGGATGCGGACATTTTTGCACCCGCCGAACCTAGCCACTACGGTGGCGGCGTCCGGGCCAACGAGGGCTTCTTCTTCACCTACGACGCGCTGGTGTGGACGGCCAGTCCGCCAAAACGAGCGTCGTTCGGCAATACGCCGGATCCCAACAATCCACTGGCCGCGTACTGGGGAGCTGCCGATACGGCGAGCATGACCCAGGGAACGACCATGGACACCAGCTTCATGCAGAGCTACTTCACGGGCGGCCAACGGATCGAGGTCGGCCACATCTACGAGCACGCCGGCTGGTTGTTCAGCTACATGATGCTTCACCCATACGGGCAGGATCAGGGGCTATACGGAGTGCAAGCGCTTTTCGCGGACCAGCAATGGGGTGCGGCCAATCTGCCCCACCTGTACACCGACTATGGAGCTGGACAACTCCGCCAACTGCCGGTCTACTTCGACAACGCCATCCTGTCTCTCTCCACGAAGATCTGGGGAACGGAGGCCAACATCCTGCTCCGCACACATCCGGGTCCGCGGGGCGGGATCTTCGAGTGGTTCTTCGGGGCGCGTTACATTGAGTTCCACGAGGATTTCGACGTGAGCGCCAACGGCACCCTGCCGACCTCGTCGCTGGCCGACACCACGTTTTCCACCACTGGCTACAACAATATCATCGGCCCGCAGATCGGACTGCGGTGGTTCACCACGAACGATCGCTGGCAGTTCTCGACCGAAGGCAAGTTCGTGGCAGGATGGAATAACCAGAACATTCACCAGAACGGTGTGGTCGGATCGGACTTGAACAGCGCCATAGCGCCCTTCCCCCGGCAACCCGGCTACCCCTTGGCCATGGTCCCCACCAGCGTCTCGTATTCAGCGTTCCTCTCAGAGTTCAGCCCGGTGGGAGAACTCCGCGTGGAAGGCAAGTACCAAGTGACGAAGAACATCGCGTTCCGCGCAGGCTGGAACGGAATGTACATCGGCCAATTGGCAAGACCGTCGCGGATGGTCAACTACGAGCTCGGCCAGACCCATGTTTTGGGCATTCTGACCAACAAGAACAACGATCAGTGCTTCCTGCAAGGGGCCTCGCTCGGTATCGAGATCAACCGCTAACGGTCGCCCAGAGCAATCGGGTGTCGTGGGGGGAGTACAAGCTGGGGCGTGGCTCAATGCCACGCCCGCCTTCATTGCGCAGAGTCAACGGACTCCGGTCACACTCCGCGCGTCTTCCCTTCGCGACGGTGCCAGGGCAGTCACGCCCCCACGACCTTGTCGAAATGACTCGGCAAAGGTCCTATCGCAAGCGTCGTCCGGACGTGTCGCCGCAGCTAGCGCGTCTTCTGCAACTTGAGCTTGCGGAGTTCATCCAATTCTGCGCGCAGGCGGTGACGCAAAGGGCTCTCGGGCCGCAGTTCGTCGAGCAAGGCTTCGGCCTTTGCATCGATTTCTGAATCGAACGTGCGGGTGCTAAACAAAATACGCCAACTCTTGGAAATCTGTTGTTCCGTGAGCAATCTCAACCTCTTATCAGGTGCCAACTCAAGTCCGAGGTCGCCGAATGGTCGCGGCGACACCGCACATCGCCCGCGACGAAGCGACGCACTTCATCCTTTGTACCTCCGAAGGCAGTCGAAAGCAACCCAGGATCTTGTCGCGCCGGCGTTCGATGCTCGTTGCCGATGACGTACGCAGCGTCTGCGCAGAGGTCCGAGGCACGACGCGTCCAACCGGCCGCGGCATCAGGCATTCGAAATTGGGGTTTTGGGCAACGCACCGGTAGGGGATGCGCCATCGATCCTCGTCAACTCCTCCACGAGTGCGTCAATCGTATAGCGGATTTGGTCTTCGGTGTGCTGCGAGGTTACGAAGAACCGCAACCTGGCAGCGCTTTCGTCAACCGCGGGATAGACGATCGGCTGAACGTTGACCCCCCGAATGAGCATCGCCTTGGAGAGTTGAAGGCTTCGCGCCGAACGTCCGAGAATGATTGGGATCACGGGCGAGTCCTTGCTGAATCCCGTGTTCAGGCCCCGCGCCTTGGCAAGTTCGAGGAACAACTGGGCACGTTCGCGAAGCCGGGTGACGCGTTCGGGTTGCGCCTTCAGCAGTCGGCAAGAGGCAAGTGCGGCGGCGGTGGCGGCGGGCGACAGGCCCACGCTATAGACAAAGCCGGGCGCCGTGTATTTCAGATACTCGACCAGTTCCTTCTTCCCGGCAATGAAGCCCCCGCAACTCCCGAACGACTTGCTGAGCGTGCCCATCCAGATATCCACATCGCTGCGGTCGACGCCAAAGTGTTCGCCGATTCCGCGGCCCGTTGCTCCAAGGGTTCCCAAGGAGTGCGCCTCGTCGATCATCAGGAGCGTGTTGTGGCGATTCCGGACCTCAATGAACCGAGGCAGGTCAGGTATATCACCGTCCATGCTGTAGACCCCCTCGATGACCAGAAGCACGCGCCGATATTGGTGGCGGAATCGCTGGAGCAACTCGTCGGCAACTCTCCAGTCATTATGGGGGAACATCCTCCGTCGAGCACCGGAGAGGATGCATCCTTGTACGATACTGTTGTGCGAAAGGGCGTCGTGGAGGATCAGATCCCCGGACTTGAGAAGGTGTCCGATGACCGTTTCGTTCGTGGCGTGGCCGCCGACGAAAGCCACAGCGTCTTCGCATCCGAGGAAGTCGGCGAGGGTCCGTTCAAATTCCCGGTGAAGGTCCTTTTCGCCGGACACGGGGCGGCTGGCCGATACGCTCGTGCCGTACTTGGCCACGGCAGCCTGGACTGCCCTGACAACCTCCGGATCACCGGACATCCCCAGGTAGTTGTAGCTCGAGAAACTGATCAACTCGCGGCCGTTCACGACGGTGCGATCGTTGATCACGCCCTCGTGCACCGAGAAGAAGGTATTGCCCAGACCCGCACGCTCCGCCGAGGCCAATCGCTCGCGAAGCTTCCGGTACTCTGGGAACTCCTCGATGCGATAGAATTCGGTTGGCGTCTGGTAGTCATTGGGCCGAGCCTGGACCGCCAGAGGTTCCGTGCCCAGGTACTTCTCCACCGCCTCGACCACTTGGCGGCACGTCTCCAGTTGCGTCAGGACGTCTTCGGGAAACCTCCCGCCGAAACGTTCCTCCAGGCCGGCCAAGATCTCCATCCGCTCCAGCGAGTCGAGACCGATCTCCATGATCGGAGTGTCCAGCGTCAGTTCATCGGCCCGCTCGCGGGCCACGAGCCGCACCTGTTCCAGCACGACTTCCGTCGTCCGGCCGCTGCCGACATGCTCGGTCTTCGTCTTGGAGACCGTGATGCGCGTGCCGTTCTTGCCGACGAGAGTGCCATTGCCTTCCACGGCCGACGGGCTCGGCGGCGCGACGGGGGCAATGGGCGGAGGGGTTTCTCGGGGCGGGGGCACGGCCCCCGGACTGCGCGAGGCCTGCCATTGAGCCACGACCTCCAGAGTCCCATCCAGGAAGGCGTTTCGGCACGCATGCCGCTGAATCTTGCCGCTGGAAGTCTTGGGAATCGAGCCCGCCTGCACCAGCACGACGACCTCGACCGGCAGATCGTGCTCTTCGGCAATCGCCCGCCGAACGGATTGGAACACCTCCTCAACGTCACCGCGATGTCGCCGGTGAATCTCGTGCGTTACGACGAGCCGCTCCTGGCCGTCGACGTCCACGGTGAAGGCGGCGCCAGAGTCGGGAAGGAGATGCGGATGGGACTGCTGCGCCGTCAGTTCGATATCCTGCGGGTAGACATTGACGCCACGCAGGATCATCAAGTCCTTGATTCGCCCGGTGATAAACAACTCGCCGTCTTTGATGAACCCCAGGTCGCCGGTGCGCAGGAACGGGCCTTCGCCGCTGTCTTTGAGAAAGGCCCGAAAGGTGCGTTGCGAGTTCGTCGGTTGCTGCCAATACCCTTTGGCGATGCTCGGCCCGTGGACCCAGACCTCGCCAACTTCATCGGCATTGCATCGGGTGAGTTTCTCAGGGTCCGCAATCGCGATCTTTTGATCGGGAAGCGTCTCACCACAGCCCACCAAAGCGCGCACGCCTTCCTCTTCAGGGCCGGCGTCCACCACCTGGTTCTTGGCGAGGGCCCCGGATTCAAACCACCGGATCACGGGCGGTTGCTTCGCGAATCCGCCCGAGACGATAAGCGTCGCTTCCGCCAAGCCGTAGCACGGGTAGAACGCCTCTCGACGAAACCCGCATGGGCCGAACGCCTCACAAAAGGCGTCGATCGTTTCCGCGCGAACCGGCTCGGCACCGTTGAATGCCACCAGCCAACTGCTCAGGTCGAGTGTGGCCTTCTGTTCGGGAGTGATCTTTCGGACGCAAAGATCGTAGGCGAAATTCGGTCCTCCGCTTGTTGACCCGCGGAACCGGGTAATCGCCGAAAGCCAGCGGTAAGGCTTCTGTAGGAACGACATGGGCGACATGAGCACGTTCGGGCGGCCCACGTACAAAGGCTGAAGAATTCCGCCAATCAACCCCATGTCGTGATAACTGGGAAGCCAGAAGACCCCCAGATTGGACCGTGTGTGCTCAAAGGCGTAGGCAATCAATGCCGAGTTGTGCAAGAGGTTCGAATGGTCGAGCATTACCCCCTTAGGGGTTCCTGTCGATCCAGACGTGTACTGCAGGAACGCCAAGGTGTCGCCGTGAATATCGGGCATCTCCCACTGCTCTTCGATACCCGCCGGAACGTGGCACGTGGCCAGCCAAGTGAGTTGTTTGAGGTGCGGCGTCTCGTCAATCAGCGACTCGACCCGCGCCAACACCGTATCCGTGGTCAGGGCCACCTTGGCCTGCGCGTCGTCGGCGATGGCCTGGATGCGACCCAGGGAGCGGTTGCGGCGCGGCGGGTAGACGGGCACGGCTGCCACGCCGGCATATAGACATCCGAAGAACGCGGCGATGAACTCCAATCCCGCCGGGTAGAGAAGCAACGCCCTCTCTCCCACCAAATCATGCGACTCGAGCCACGCGGCAATCCCACGCGCCTGCCGGTCCAACTCCCGATTGGTCAAATGGACTTGTTCGTTCTCACCATCCGCAAGATACGTGAACGCGATGTC
>CAZFKF010000206.1:0-7373 GCA_964518805.1 uncultured Planctomycetaceae bacterium
ACAACCGGCTTGGTCAACGGGGCGACACTCAGCTTGGCGGTGTCGGTGGCGACACTGAAGGCCGTCGCTCCGCCGTTGGCGCTCGTGTCGACCTTCTCCCCGGGCGTTCCTGACGTGCCGTCCCAAGCGCGGTAGGTCAGCGTGGCGGTCTCGCTGCCGGTACCGTTGGGCAGGTAGCGGACCTGTGCCGAGCGAGGCAAGAGCAGGGCAGAGGTTGTGGCGACCGAGCCCACGGGCAGGAACGTCGTTCCGTCGAGCGAGTAAGACCATGTGCCGCGGCCGGAAACGCCGGTCAGAGCGATCCCCAAGGAGTCCAGGGAATCGGGGTCGGCCACGGCCGTCGTGCCCGCGCCGGCGTTAACGAAGCCGGCCAGGTCGATCGTCGCCACGGCGATCTCGCTGGTGCTGCCCAGCGAAGGTTGCGCCGCGGTGAGCGTCGGCGCGGTGTTCGAACCGATCACGGTCAGCGCGGCCGTATCAGTATCCTTGCTGAAGGCGCTTGCTCCGCCATGGGTGGTCGTGTCGACCTTGGCGCTGGCCGAACCCGTCGAAGCATCCCATGCTCGGTAGGTCACCGTGGCCATCTCGCTGCTGGAACCGGTGGAGGTGAAGCGCAGCTTGGACGTTCGCGGCAAGAGCAAAGCCGAGTTAATGGCGACGGCCCCCACGGGCTGATAGGCGGTGCCGTTGAGCGAGTAGGACCACGTCCCGTTGCCGGCGACGCCCACCACGGCGATTCCGCAATCGCTCGTCTCGGGATCCAGCAGGGTCGTCGTTCCCGGGCCGTTGTCGGTGATCGTGGACAGATCGATCGTCGCGGACGCTCCTGCCGAGATGCTGCCGAGCGACGGTTCTGCCGCGATCAAAGCCGGTGCGGTGTTGCCCGAGGCGCTGGTGACATAGACGTAGACGTCCTGGCTGTCCAGGGCGGAACCGGTCGCAGAACTCGAAGCGCCGACGTGCAGGGAGACCTTGAAGACGCCCGTCGCCCCGCTGGCGGGCGTGAGCGTTACGTGGCCGGTGCTGCTGTTGAGCGTCAGCCCCAGTTTGCCGTTGGCCGGCGAGACCTCGCCGGAATAGAAGATCGGGTCGCCCTCCGCGTCGATGCCTGGAATATCGAAGCTGATCGGCGTATTCGCCTTGGTGTAGAGGACTTTGTCGAGGGCCCCGATGAATGGCGGGGCGTTGGCTGCGTCGCCCTGAACCGTGACGTTGAACGACTGCGTGGCCAAGGCCGTCACTTGATCGTTATCGCCGATGCCCATCGCCTTCACCGTGATCGTCGAATTCCCGGTGGTGCCGACCGGCGCGGAGAGATGGAGCACGCGGTTGAGATCGTCGATCTCCACGCTCGCGGAGGTGATCTGCACCGGGTACAGGGGGTGCCGGTTCGCGTCGACCGGAACCGAGGCGATCTTCTGACGGACGTCTTCGCCGCTGATGAGGAAGCCGACGATCGTGTTCCGGAAGTCGCCCGAGCGGTACGGCGCTGCCGTGACGAAAAACTGCGAGTCGTTGGTGTCTGATCCCGTGTTGGCCATGGCCAGGATGCCCGAACTGGTGAACTGCAATTCGGGTGAGAACTCGTCGTCGAACTGGATGCCGCTGCCGCCGGTGCCGTCTCCGATGGGGTCGCCCCCTTGGATCGTCGAGTTCAGGAAGACCTGGTTGAACGTCAGCCCGTCGTAGAACGGCATGCCGTCCGGACCGCCCGAATCGACGAGCTGGCTGAACCGCTGGGTCGTGTTCGGCGCCCATTGCTCGAACATCTCGAACACCATGTTCCCGCTGAAATCGTCGCTGGGACTTGCGGGATTGCCCGTGTAGTTCACCGAGATCCGCACTGCGCGATTGGCGTAGGGATCCAAGAGCGTTGGCGTGACCGCGGGGTTGCTGCTGGCGATCTCGTAGTAGAGGATCTCGCGGCTGGCGTCTTGTGCGTGAACGGCGACGTTCAGCGGCGCACCCGCGGCCAAGGTAGCATCCGGCAGCGCCGCAATGGAAACGCCCGAGAGAACAGTGCGCGGCTCCAGGACCTCAAAACGCGTCCGAAGAGTCTTTCGCCGCGATGGAGCGTCTCGACGAATGACTGCCGTTCGCTTGAGCCGCCGCGATGGATGCCAAAAGCTCATGCCTGTGCCTCTTGACGGTTGACCGATTTGAAGACCGCGTGGCGGCACGCGTCGGATTGCCGCGCGCCACCGACCCCACCTGACGGCCTAATCTTTATTCTAATATGGGGGGTATCTGTGGGAGGACGTCCCGAACCCCTCGGCGGACTCTCTGTTCCACGCGGACTTGAATGCCGCGGTTACGCGGGGGAATCCATTTTCCGGAGATGGCGGTCCCCAGGTTCCAGTATAATCAGGCATGCTGTTGACACCACTGTTTGGTCAAACAGCGCCGGCTTTTCGCGAAATCCGGCCTTCTTTGGTAAGGACAGCGGCCGAATGTCCCCCCAGACTACCCATCGTGTAGGTATGACGCACTACCCTGTAGGGCATGACTAGAGACACAGTGGTGACATCAGACTGCCAGATAGGGTGGGTAGAGTCCCGCCGTTAGATCCGCTTGAAGTGCTTATCCAGCTCGTTGCGGCTGAAGACTAGGGCCGCGGGACGGCCGTGGGGGCAGTGGTGCGCGTCTTCAACGAGGTGACGCTGCTGGACCAGGGCTGTGACTTCTTCCGGCGTCAGACGGTCGCCGGCCTTGATTGCGGCCTTGCACGCGATCGTGTGCAACAGCTCGTCGAGCACGTCCCGGCGGTCCGGCAGTTTCCCGCCGGACATGAGCTGCTCGACCAGTCCGCGAAGGATCTCGCCGGGATTCACGTTGGCCAACATCGCAGGATAGCTGACCACCAACACCGTGCTGCCTCCGAACGGTTCGAGCTTAAGGCCCAGTTGGGCTAGAAGCGGGCGGTGTTCGAGGGCGGCCGCGCATTCGGCTGGCGACAGGTCGACCGGCTCTGGCACCAGCAGACTCTGCGACTCGACCGCGCCAGCGGCGATCCGTTCCCGCAAACGCTCGTAGAGGATTCGCTCGTGCAGGGCGTGTTGGTCGATGACCATCATGCCGTCGTCGCTCTCGGCCACCAGGTAGCGATCGTGGATTTGGAGCGCCTTGGTGGGCGATTGGAATTGGGGAGTGGAGGCTAGGGGCTGGGGACTCGGGGGCGGAGATCGGGGAGTGTCGAGGGCAATCTCGGGAACCGAGTAGTTCGCGCCGGAACCGAGACTACGTCGCGGCTCCACGTCCGACCCCCAGCCGCGGTCGAGCCGAGTCAGTTCCAGCGGCGAGCCCCCGCCTGAGGAAGACGCTTCCGGACGTTTCTCCCACGCGGCGACCTCGCCCTTGGCCCAGTCCACGAGTTGCTGCCGTGCCCGGCTGGCCGCGGCCGGATCGTGCGGTGAGGCGTCGTCGCCATTGCCTGGCACGCCGGCAATCGGGCCCGTCGCCGATTCGGCGGACGTTTGGACGCGGGTCGTCAGGTCGGTGGCCAGGAATCGGCTTCGCAACGTGGCCAGGAGCTGGCCGTACAGCCGGCCGGAGTCCTGGAAGCGGACCTCCAGCTTGGTGGGGTGGACGTTCACGTCGATCCAATCGGCCGGCATCTCCAGCGCCAGGATGGCGATCGGAAATCGCCCGCTGAGGAGCAGTCCGCGATACGCCTCGGCCAACGCGTGCTGCAACGACCGATCGCGGATGCACCGCCCGTTGAGGAACAGATACTGCATCCGGTTGTTGCTGCGGCTCTGGCTGGGATGGGCCACGTAGCCGGAGAGCCGCACGGGCCCGTTCATGCTCTCGACGGCGATGAGATTCGCGGCCAGCTCACGGCCGAACACGCGCTCGATCCGCTCCAGCCAGCTCTGTGCGCCGGACAGTTCAAACACCGGGCGGGTGTTGTGCGCGAGCGTGCAGTGGATGTGCGGGGCGGCCAAAGCGATGCGGAGGAACGCCTCGCTGGTGTGTCCGAGTTCGGTCTGCGCCGAACGGAGGAACTTGCGCCGCACCGGAGTATTGAAGAACAAGTCGCGGACCTCGATGCTCGTGCCGACCGGACATCCGTACGGAGCCACGTCCGAGACTCCGCCGCCGTGGACCGTGATCTCGGCTCCGCCGGACGCGTCGGCCGTGCGGCTGCGAAGCGTCATCCGGCTCACTTCGGCAATCGAGGCCAGGGCCTCGCCGCGGAAGCCCAGCGTGCGAACGCTGAACAGGTCGTCGGCCTCGGCGATCTTGCTCGTGGCGTGGCTGGCCACGGCCAGGGGCAGTTCGTCGGCCGCGATGCCCGAGCCGTTGTCGACCACGCGGACCAGTTCCACGCCGCCCCCTTCGACCGAAACGTCGATGCGCGTGGCGCCGGCGTCGACCGCGTTCTCCATCAGCTCCTTGACCACGCTGGCCGGGCGCTCGATGACCTCGCCCGCGGCGATTTTGTTGATCAGGCTTTGAGAAAGTCGACGAATCGTGGGCATGGCGACGGACGAGCGAGGCTGAAAGAGCTTTGGTCTAATTCTATCCACAGCGTGCGAACCGCCAAGCCTTGCTTGCGACTCCCGCTGGCGATAGACTGCCAGATGGGGATAGCCTCACTCCGGCTCTCGCAGGTGGCTCGACGATACGCGCGCCCAGCGACGGCTGCTCATCCGGAAGACAAGGGGCGATTCGTCCACGACATCCCCAAGCACGAGTTGCCCCGAATCGATGCGCATTGACAGCGAGCGGTTCCAGTGCGATGACGGACTGGTGCAGGACGACGACGCGCCGGCCGTCTTTCGAGGGCGCTATTCCGCGTTCACACAACTGGAGTCGCTCGACATGAGCGTCTTGGGGCGGGACATCACGCGGATGTTCGCGGTGGTTGTTGATCGGCCTAACGGAGTTGTAGCCCTCGTAAGGCCAAGCCACCGATACCGGATTCTTGGGGGCCGATCGCTACAACCCGTACTCCTTGATCTTCCGGTACAACGTCCGCTCGCCGATCCCCAGCATGTTGGCGGCCTCCTCGCGGTTGCCGCCGGTGGCGCGGAGGGTCTCGGTGATGAACAGCCGCTCCAGGTCTTCCAGCGATTTGCCGACGAGGCCGGACAGCGACATCGCGGCCGGCTCGCCCGCGGGCTCGACCGGATCGGCGAGTTCCTCGGGCAGGTCGTCCACGTCCAAGAGTCCGTCGTAGTCGACCACCACCATGCTCTCGACCACGTTGCGAAGCTGGCGCACGTTGCCCGGCCAATCGTAAGTCAGCAGTTTTCGCCGCGCCGGCGGCGAGACCCCCTTGACCTGCTTGCCGTTCTTGCGCGCGAACAGCCGGATGAAGTGGTCGATGAGGATCGGCACGTCCTGGCTCCGCTCGCGCAGGCTGGGCAGGCGGATGGTAATGACTTTGAGCCGGTGGTACAGGTCGGCGCGGAACGTGCCGGCCGCGATCGCGTCTTCCAGGTTCCGGTTCGTGGCCGAGAGGATCCGCACGTTGACCTTGATCGGATCGTTGGAGCCGACGCGCGTGATCTCGCCGTTCTCCAACACGCGCAAGAGCTTGATCTGGGTGGCCAGGGGCATGTCGCCCACTTCGTCCAGAAAGAGCGTGCCGCCGTGGGCGTACTCGAACTTGCCCACGCGGTCCGACGAGGCGTCGGTGAACGCCCCCTTCACGTGGCCGAATAGCTCGCTTTCCAGAATGTTCTCGCTCAAGGCGGCGCAGTTGAGGGCCACGAAGGGCTTGTTCTTGCGCGGGCTGTTCTGATGGATGGCCTGGGCCACCAATTCCTTGCCGGTGCCGGTCTCTCCCTGGATCAGCACGCTGGCGTTGGTAGGGGCAATCCGCTTGAGCTTCTCGATCACGTCGCGCATCTGGGGGCTGTCGCCCACGACCCCCTCGAAGCCGAACCGCTCGTCCAGCCGGCGCTGAAGGTCGACATTGGCCCGCCGCAGCCGGGCGCTCTCGGCGGCGCGTTGCGTTACCGCGCGAAGCTGCCCCAGATCCAGCGGTTTGAGCAGGTAGTTGAACGCCCCCTGCTGCATGGCGGTCACCGCCGAGGGCACCGTACCGTGGCCGGTGATCAGAATCACTTCGGCCTCAGGGAGATCCTTCTTCGCCAGGGCCAGGATCCCGAGGCCATCGATATCGTTCATCACCAAGTCGGTGATCACGACATCGTAGTTGCCGTCCTCGATCATCTTGGCCCCTTGATTGCCCGAGGTGGCCACATGGCACGCAAACCCCACTCGCTCCAGGCTTTCTTCTACCACCTGCGCGTGGGATTCGTCGTTGTCAATGATGAGAACTTCGCTGGGAGGGCCCGCTCCCTCACCCGCCGGTTTGGTGTTTGCATCGACCATGACGAGATGATACCGCAGTGGGCGGCAGCCGACCAGAACCCGCGCACCCGGCGATCCGGCAGCAACAGGCATACTCCGGATGCCAAAGCGGACGGAACGCGAAGAGTCTGCCGCGTTTACCCCAACTACCGCGTCCCGCCGACCGACAACTCGTTCCGGACGTCGGACACGCCAGGTTCCAACCGGATGAGGTTCTCGGCCAATTCGCGGTCTTGCTGCGTGGCCACGCGTCCGCGCAGGGTGGCAACTTCGCCGTTCATGTCTACGCGGACCGGAGACAGCGTCCGGACCTGCGGCGTGCGCTGAACGATCGCCGTAACGCGTTGAGAAAACGGATCCGGCAAAGTCGCACGCGAAGAGAATCCGACCACCGAGGCATTCTTGCCTGCACGCGCCGGGGTGCTTGGACTGGTCCGCCAGGAGGCATCGGGCAGGATCGTTTCGGTAGGCGCGGCCGGAGGAGTCATGTCCTCCTCATCGCCCTGCGATCGAAGCCATCGATCGGGCCTGGGTCGAATGTCCATCGGCTGCGGTTCGGGGACTGGGATTGCTGGTTGCACGCCCTGCACCGGCGGCGCCGAGGGGATCGCCGGGGGCGCAACAGGCCCGGCGGGCTTCGGACTTGGACCGCCAAACCTCCGGCCGCTGTACCCTTGGTTGACGCCGAGGAAATCGCCGTACGCGTCGCGGGCAATCCCACGGTCGGACCGTTTGACGGGCGATTGCAGGGTTTGCCCGAGCACGCGTGGGCCGAACATGCCGTAGACCGACTTGCTCGAATAGCTTCCCTGCTGGGCTGACGCCGTTTCAAGCTGGAACGCGGCGGAAAACGCCACCATCAAGACTGCACAGAGCGACGACCGCATTTCGCACCCCTTCTAAATGCCGGTTGTGGAACTCGGCCCAGGGCATTATAGCGCTGCCCCTTCGTGCACTCCATCCCCCAAGTGTTATATCGGGTAGGGCGAGCCGGGAGAGTCACAGGTCTTTGGTCCGAGTGCGAAGGCTGGCCGTAAGTGTTTTTAGAG
>CAZFKF010000207.1:0-7355 GCA_964518805.1 uncultured Planctomycetaceae bacterium
CGTCTCAGCGGATCTTCCCGCAAATCGCCTCGGCCATTTCCCGCGTGCCGACGGCGGTGGGGTCGTCGCGGTGGGGTTTCATGTCGTAGGTGACGGACTTGCCCTCGGCGATCACCGCGGCCACGGCCCGCTCCAGGCGGTCGGCCGCTTCCTTTTCGCCTAGGTGCCGCAGCATGAGCACGGCGGAGAGGATCAATGCGGTGGGGTTGACCTTGTTCTGGCCCTTGTATTTCGGGGCGCTGCCATGGGTAGCCTCGAACACGGCCCCGTTCGGACCGATGTTCGCCCCTGGCGCCATGCCCAGCCCGCCCACCAGTCCCGCCGCCAGATCGCTCAGAATGTCGCCGTAGAGGTTCGGCAGGACCAGCACGTCGTAGAGTTCCGGCTTCTGGACCAACTGCATGCACATGTTGTCGACGATGCGGTCCTCGAACTCGATCTTCGCGCCGCCGGCGGCGAACTCCTGGGCCACGCGCCGGGCCGTGGCCAGGAAGAGGCCGTCGGTGTGCTTCATGATGTTCGCCTTGTGAACGGCCGTGACCTTGCGGCGGCCGTTCTCCAGGGCGTATTGAAAGGCGTAGCGCACGATCCGCTCGGTGCCCGAGACGCTGATCGGCTTGATCGTGATCCCCGTCTCGTCGGGCCCCGTCTTGATCTTCCGGTCGGTGGACGTCTGATTGATGTAGTTCACCAGGTCGGCCGTATGGGGCTTCCCCTGCTCGAACTCGATGCCCGCGTACAGGTCCTCAGTGTTCTCGCGCACGATCACCAGGTCGACCGGCACGCTGGAAAAGAACGACCGGACGCCCGGATAATGCTTGCACGGCCGAACACACGCATACAGTCCGAGTTCTTGCCGCAAGAAGACGTTGATGCTGCGGAACCCCCTGCCGACGGGCGTGGTGATGGGGGCCTTCAACGCGCAACGGGTGCGGCGCACGCTCTCCAGCACGGCGTCAGGCAAGGGGTTGCCGGTCCGCTCCATCACGTCGATCCCCGCTTCCTGCACGTCCCACGCAATGTCCACGCCCGTGGCGTCGACACATTGCCGGGCCGCCGCGGCCAACTCGGGTCCAACTCCATCCCCTGGGATCAACGTCACGTCGTACGACATAGCGACCTTTCACTCCTCGCTCGGAAAAAGACTCCCCTCATTTGCGGGCGACCGCGGGCCGGAAACCTCACACCGTACCAGATCGCGCGCGGTCGATCAACGAACGGGCCTTATGGGTGGTGTGTTGCGGTCTCGCGGATGCATAAGCCCGGCAGATTGCCGTTCAATCAGCGCCGAAGGATACAGGTTCGGTTGATCCGGCTTATAATTGCAGGTGGAAGGGAACGAACCGTCGCGGTGGCCCGTCTGAGTTCCCAAAAGAGGTGCGGATCGTTCGGTCCAGCAGGAAGAACCCAATGAGCAGCGGAGTTGCGCCTCCCGTCTCCCAACTGACCAGTTCCTCGTCTTTACCGGCGTTGGATGCGGAGAAGTACATCGACCGACGGCTCGAAGAAACCCGTCGGCACGTCCGCGCCGTGGACCTCACCGTGGCGTTGCTTCGGTTGTGCATCGGGTTACTGGGATTTCTACTGGCAGCGGCATTGCTGGACCATTGGGTATTCTCGGGCGGGCTGGGGCGAGGGGCCCGTCTGGCATTGTGGGGGGTGTTGGTCTTCTCGGCGGGTTGGTACTGTGCCCGCGTGCTCTTCCCGCTTCTGCTGCACCGCATCAATCCCATCTTCGCCGCACAGACGATCGAGCAGACTCGGCCCAGCTTCAAGAACGGGCTGATCAATCTCCTCCTGCTCCGCCGCGAGCCCGATTCAGTCCAGGGCGACGAGTTATCGAAACGCGTGTACGCCGCGCTCCAGGTGCGCACGGCGTCGGAACTCAGCCAGGTGACCGTGGGAACGACCGTCGACCGCCTCCACGTGATTCGCTTGGGGTACCTTCTGGCAACGCTGGTGGCCATCTGCTGCGCGTACCTGGTGATTTCGCCGAAGAATCCGCTGGTGTCGTTCGGCCGAGTGATCCTGCCTTGGGCCCGAATCGGCGCGCCGACTCGCGTTACCATCGAAAAACTCACCCCGGGCGACACCACGGCCTACCAAGGCGACCCGCTGACCGTGTCGGCCGAAGTGCGTGGCCTTCAGGCCAGCGAGCCGGTCCGCGTGTACTATTCGAGTGCGGATGGGCACAGCGTCGATCAATCCGTGGACATGAGTGTGCCGGAGGGCGGCTTCCGCTACCAGGCGGACTTGCCGGCCGGAGGCACCGGTTTGCAGGAGAATTTGTTGTACTGGGTAGCGGCTGGCGACAGTTGCACGCCCAAATACCAGGTCGAAGTGCAGATCCCTTTGGCCATGGTGGTCGACCGCGTCGAGTATGAATATCCGGCCTACACGGGACTCGGCAAGAGCCTGGTGCTGAACGATGGGAACCTGAGCGCCATCGAGGGCACTCGGGTCACGATTCACGGCGCCGCGAATTACCCTGTTGCCCATGCCTTCATCGAACTCTTGGTCAAGGCAGGCGACTCGCGTCCCACGGTTCCGATGGCGCCGGAGGGCTCCTCGGCCACGGGGCAACTGACACTCACCCTGAACCCAGCCGACCCCTCGCAGCAGGAATTCGATTCGTATCAGCTCCGTTTCAACGACCCCGAGCAGCGCACGAATCGGCATCCAACCCGCTACAGCGTCGCGATCATTCCCGACAAGAAGCCCGATGTCCGCCTGGTTGATCCACCCGACGACCCCGTACAGATTCCCGTGACGGGATCGTTGGACCTGAAGGTCCGCGCCGAGGACCCCGACTTCGGCCTGCGCCGCGTGCAATTGCGCGCGGAGCGGGAAGGACGCGGGCTGGTGATCCCGCTGTTGCTGGACAAGTCCCGCCCCGCCCCGCCGCATCGCGGGCCTTTCGAGAAGCCCTTTCGTTTCGAGCCCGCGCGCCTGGGCCTGAAACCCGGCGATCGGATTACCTACTGGGCCGAAGCGGTCGATTGCATGGAAAGGGCGGCCGATCCAGGATTCGTGGGCAATGCCAGCGAGACCGAAAGGCGGACGATCCTGATCGTCGGGCAGGATCCTCGCCAGCAGCCGTCCTCCAAGCCGCGTACCGGCCAAGGTGCGGCTCAGAAGGGGCAACCCGACAAACAACAGGCCGACGCTGAAAGGCAACCGGATGCAAAGACGCAGCCCGGCGGAGAAGGGCAGCAGCCGGGCACGAAGCAAGACGATAAACAACCTCCCGCGGGTAAGGACAGCGACCGCTCCAAGCCGCAGCCGGACGAGAACCCGGCATCCAAAGACGGCGCCAAGGACAACTCTCCCAAAGACAAGCCGAAAGACAGCCCAAAGGACGGCCCGAAAGACAGTCCGCAGGGCGGCAATGAGTCGCAGCCGGGCAACCAATCCGACGCCTCGCAGTCGCCGGAGTCCGGCCAGCAAGGTCAGAAGTCCGGGCAAAAATCGGGCAGTGAATCCGGCGACAAACCAAGGGCAATTCGGAACAGAACAAGGACAAATCTCCGGCGGGCCAGTCGGGCGCGGCGGGGTCCGATTCCGATTCGCAGGATGATCCCGGCGGCAAGGACTCCGGCCAACCCTCGTCCGGAAAATCCGGGGGTAAGCGCAGCCAATCGGATGCGAACAGCGAATCTTCCGGAGAGCCGGTCAAAGGCGACATCGATCCGGCCAGCGCCATCCAGAAGATCCTCGCGCATCGAAAGCAAGAGCACGCCGATCCGCAAGGAAATCAGGGAGGGGAGGCGGCAGCAAAGTCCGACACGCAACCAGGCTCCGAAAAGCCCGAGCCGAGTCCGCCGGGCAAGCCGTCGTCGGGCAGTCCGGCATCTCAAGGCGAGAACATGCCGGCCGATCCCGCGCGCAAGAGCGACGCCCAACAGCCAGCCGATGGTGAGCATCAAGGCAACAACTCCCAGACCAAAGGGTCGGATGCCAAGGGAGCCGCTACGAAGGACAACATGGACAAGGGGCCGGCGAACGAGGACAAGGCGAACGAACGAAAGGGAGACAATGCTGCGGGCGTCGACGCCAAATCCTCGGCGGCTCCGAAGGGCGACAAGGCGAAGACCGATTCGCCGAAGTCCCAGGGGATGAAGGAAGGGACGCAAGCCGACGCAAAGCCATCGGAAGCGGACACCCAACGCGACGCGGCAAAGAGCCAGAAGGGATCGTCTGGCGGCGAGAAGTCGGCTCAGGGCAAGGAATCGCAGTCCGATGCCTCGACGGGCCAGTCGGGCGATGGAGCGAAGTCACCGGGAAAGCAGGAGAAGAAGACCGGCGACAAGTCCTCGCAGCCCCAAGACGGCGGAGACCCGTCCAAGGGCGAGAGCCCGAAGGCTGCGAAGAAGCCAGACAAGGGTGGCTCGAATGCCGATCCAACCAAGGCCGGCAAGGCCATGCCCGAAACCAAGAGCGATGCCGCCGAGCCGGGCAAGGCCCCGACGGAGCCAGAGAAGAAGCCGGGCGATGCATCGGCCGCGGATGCCAAGTCGAACCCGCAATCGGCGGGAGCGGAGAAGCCCGGCGCCGAGAAGTCCGCGAAATCCTCGCCCCAAGAGAGCGGACAGGACCCGAAGAAGAAGCAGGAAGGATCGGGCGCTAGCAAGAAGTCGCAAGGCGGTGAGGACCCAGCGCAGTCGCCCAGCATCAGCCCCAAGCCCTCCAAGTCCAAGAGCGATACCGAAGGCGATCGTTCCGGCGAAGGCCAGAAGGGCGGCGGGCAGAATTCCCCGCAGCAAGGCGCCGGCACGCCCGGCAGCCAAACCGAGTCGCCGCAGGGCACTCGGTCCGATGAGAAAGGAGACAGCGACAAAGGCACCCGTGGCGGCGATCAGGTCAAGTCCGATCAGCCCAAGGGGAATCCGTCGATGTCCCAAGGGGACGGCAAGGGGGCCTCGGCCAAGGGGCAGCCCGGGGGAAGCGATGCGGCCAAGAAACCTCAGCCGGGCGATCCCTCGCAGAAGCATTCGGATGGGGCGAAGGGAGCGGCGTCTAACAACCAGCCCCCGTCGGGCGAGAACAAGGGCGAGAAAGGAGGGGCAGCCTCGGCCAACCCGTTGGGCGGCGGCCAGCCCAGTGCTCCCTCCGCCGGTCCTCCGCCTCCGCCCGCGCCGGCTCCAGGCCCCGACGATCCGAACCTGGAATACGCCAGCAAACAGACCACGCTGGCCCTGGACCATCTGTCCGACGAATTGGCCAAGGACAAGAGCGGTCTTCTCAAACAACTTGGGTGGGACAAGGCCTATGCGGAACAATGGCTCCGCCAATGGGAGCAGATGATGAAGACCGCCAAGCAGCCCGGTCCGCAAGGCGACACAGCCAAGCGAGAACTCGACAAGGCGTTGCGAAGCCTGGGTTTGCGGCCTACTCAATCACGCGTCCAGAAGGGACAGGCCGGACCGGACAAAGTCGATCGGCTCCAAGACACGGGCCGATACGCCCCTCCGCCGGAGTGGATGGACTACTCGAAGGCCTACAGCGAAGGCATCAGCGCGAGCAAAGAGTAGCTCGACGGCCAGACCGCCCGCAAGATTCTCGCAGGATGCCTTTCCAAGCCACCTGAAGCCGAGTTGTAGTCCACTCTTCGGCATTCTCTAACCAGTCTTGTAGCGCCCGGCAGGCTCGACGTGGGGCTTTCCCTCGCCCCCGGTTCGCACCATACTGGTGGAGTCGCGTTCGGTCGTTGTGCCCTACAACGGAGCGCTTCGTCCACGATTCCCACCTTGAGCCTTCCCCTCTTGCCATGGCACTTTGGATTCCCCGATATCTGGCGGCGTTTCACCCCAAACGAGTACCCCACTTCTTCACCGACGTATTGGTGATCGGAAGCGGTCTGGCTGGCCTTCGAGCGGCCTTGGCGGTCGATCCGAAGCTCTCGGCCTTGGTGGTGACCAAAGATGCCATCCAGCAGTCGAACAGCGCCTACGCTCAAGGGGGCATCGCCGCAGTGCTCGATCCGCACGACCGTTTTGAGGACCACGTGGCTGACACGATCGAGGCCGGCGGACCGCTGTGCGATCGTCGCGTGGTCGAGCACGTGGTGCGCGAAGCCCCGCGGCGGATTCGAGAACTGGTCGAGTGGGGCACGCGGTTCGATCGCAAGGGCGACGAATTGGCCCTCTCGCGTGAGGGAGGGCACGGGTGCGATCGGATCGCGCACGCCTTCGGCGACGCGACCGGCAAGGAGATCATGCGGGCCGTGGCCGAAAAGGTCCAGGCGGCGGCTCACCTCGACGTCTGGGAGCATACCTTCACTGCCGATCTGCTCACCGAAGACGGGGTCTGCCGCGGGGCCTTGGTATGGAATCGGCAGCACGGAAAGACGTTCGTCTGGGCCAAGCAGACCATCCTCGCCACCGGCGGTGCGGGCCAACTCTACCGCGAGACCACCAATCCCGACGTGGCCACGGGCGACGGCATGGCGCTGGCCTATCGAGCGGGAGCGGAGCTGCGTGGGATGGAATTCATGCAATTCCATCCCACGGTGCTGTACATCGCCGGATCGAGCCGCGATTTGATTACCGAAGCGATGCGCGGCGAAGGAGCGCACCTGATCGACCGCCTCGGCCGTCGCTTCATGCCCGACTACGATTCCCGAGCCGAACTTGCACCGCGCGACGTCGTGAGCCGGGCCATCGTCAGCCAAATGGAAAAGACGCGTCACCCCAACGTCTACCTGACGCTGACCCATCTCGATCCAGAACGCGTACGGGCCCGTTTTCCCGGCATTGCAGCAATTTGCGCGAAGTTCAATATCGACATCGCGCGGGATCGAATCCCGGTCCGGCCCGGTGCCCATTACATGATGGGAGGAGTGACCGTCGATATCGAGGGCCGGACCACGATCCCCGGCCTTTGGGCGGCGGGCGAGGTAACGTCCACCGGACTGCACGGCGCCAATCGCCTGGCATCCAACAGCCTGCTCGAAGCGGTTGTCTACGGCGCCCACGTCGGCGCAGGGGCATCCGAGGCGGCCAACGCCATGAACGACCGTTTCCATGCCCTGGCCCTGGAAAATCCGCGTTCCGCGCCCGGCCGGCAACTTCTGGATCTGGGCGATATCCGCAACGCGCTTAAGGCCCTGATGTGGCGCAGCATGGGGGTGCGTCGCGATGCAGAAGGATTGGGCGAGGCCCGGGAAAACATCGAACAGTGGTGCCGATACGTGTTGGCCCAGCAGTTCTCGCGCCCCTCAGGCTGGGAGCTTCAGAACATGCTCTGCGTGGCCCGGCTCATGATTCACGCCGCCCTGCGCCGTGAAGAGACCCGCGGCGGCCATGTGCGCATCGACTTTCCCAACCGCGACGACGAGCACTGGAACCGGTATATTT
>CAZFKF010000208.1:0-7342 GCA_964518805.1 uncultured Planctomycetaceae bacterium
AACGGGGACGCCGCGCCGCTGTTTCCTACGCGGGGCCGCGGCCCCATGCACGTAGCCATCGTCGATGAGGAGCTACCGTACCCGGCCGATTCGGGGAAGCGAATCCGCACCTTGAACCTGACCCTGCGTCTGGCCGAGCGGCACCGCATCACCTACGTCGCGCACCCCGGCGCCAACGCGGAGGAGACCGAGCGGGCGGCCCAATACCTGCGAACGCATGGCATCGACACGGTGCTCGCCGAGCGAGGTCTGCCGGGTAAGTCGGGCGCTCGTTTCTATGGACGCCTGCTGCGAAACCTGCTTTCGCCGCTTCCCTATTCGGTGCAAGTCCACCGCACCGCGGCGATGCGAACGGCAATCGCCCAAGTTGCAGCCCGGCGAGCGATCAATCTCTGGCATTGCGAATGGACCCCTTATGCCGAAAGCCTCCGCGGCGTGGTCCGCGCCCCGTGGGTCGTGATGGCCCACAACGTGGAATCGCTCATCTGGCGCAGGTATTGCGAGATCGAGACAAATCCGTGGAAACGCTGGTACATCCGCGGTCAGTGGCGCAAGTTTGAACGTTACGAACGGGGGGTGTTCGCCGAGACTTCGCAACTGATCGCGGTGAGCGATCAGGATGCCGCGTTGGCTCGCGACCATTTCAAAGCCCCCCGCGTGCAGGTCGTCGAAAACGGGGTGGATGCGTCCTGGTTCGCGCCGTCGGAAGCGTCTCGCGATCCCCACAGCCTTCTGTTCCTGGGGAGCCTGGATTGGCGTCCCAATCTCGACGCCGTCCGTCGGTTGCTCGACGACATCTTCCCGCAGGTCCTCGCTGCCGAACCGCAGTCGCGACTGGCGATCGTGGGGCGCAAGCCGCCGCAGTGGCTGGCCGATCGGGTCCGCGAGTGCCGAAACGTAAGCCTGCACGGCGATGTCCCGGATGTGCGCCCGTTCCTGCACCACTGCGGAGCAATGGCGGTGCCGCTGCGTGTGGGCGGCGGTTCGCGTCTGAAGATCCTGGAATCGCTGGCCGCGGAGTGCCCGGTCGTGTCTACGAGGGTCGGCGCCGAAGGACTATGTCTGGTGCCCGACCGGCATTTCATGGAGGTGGAGTCGGTTGACGGCATGACCCGCGCCCTCGTGCAAGCCATCCGGCACCCGCATCCGATTCAGGAGATGGCCCGTCAAGGGCGGCAGGCGGTTGCCAGCCGGTACGACTGGTCCGTCCTGTCCCGCAAACTGGAAGCGATATGGCTGGAACAACGCAGCTCGAACTAGCGACGCGCGACGGCGACGCCGCCTCGCTGGACCGCGGTCCGGAACGGCCCGTGCGTGTGCTCGTGCTGCGAAGTGTCGATGGGCTGGGAGGAGGCGCCGAGTCGATCATCTTGCGCACAGCTGCGTGCTTGGACCCGAGACGGGTGCGAATGACCGTCTGCTGTATTCACCGGCGCGATGACGCGCTCTACGACTTCGACCGCCGCGCCGCCGCGACGGGCGTCGACTACCACGGGGTCGCCCAACGCTCGCTTTTCGCGTCCGGGGTGCTCAGCCAAATCCGGGACGTTGCCGCGCGTTGTCAGCCTCAGATTGTGGACGCTCAGGACTACAAGGCCGTGTTCTTCGCTTCGCGGCTGAAGAGCCGGTTACCCATTCCGATGGCGACTTTTCACGGGTGGAGCGGACAGCATTGGCGCGAGCGACTGGTGTACTACCCGGCCGAGCGGATCTTGGCGCGAAGGTTCCCGCTGGCTGTGGCCGTCTCCAGCCCGATCCGCGAGACGCTGGTGCGATGGGGATGCCAACCGGAACGAGTACGCGTCCTTCTCAACGGCATCGACCCGGCCGAATTCCGCCGGAGCGATGCGGCCCGCCGCCGAACCCGCGACGCCTTGGGCATCGCGGCCGCGGACATCGTCGTGGGAGCGGTCGGCCGGCTCGAACAGGAGAAGCGGTTCGACGTGCTGCTGGAAGCGCTGGCCCGGCTTCTGCCTCGCCGTCACGACCTTCGCCTGGTGATCGTCGGAGACGGGAGCCTGCGACCAGTGCTGACCGAACAGATGCGCCGCTTGGGAATTTCGGACCGCTGCCGGCTGGCAGGCCATCGCCACGACATGGCCGACGTGTATCAAGCGTTCGACGTGTTCGTGCAGTCGTCCGACCGCGAAGGATCGCCCACGGTGGTCGTCGAAGCCATGGCATCCGAGGCGCCGGTCGTCGCCACGGCGGTCGGCGGCACGAGGGAACTGCTGCGGCACGAGGTGGACGGCCTGCTGGTGCCGCGCCGCGAGCCTGAAGCCATGGCCGAGGCGATCGAGCAGACGCTTCGTTCTCCCGAAGTCACCGCCCGCCGCGTGTCCGCGGCACGCTTACGCGTCGAAACACAACTCTCGTTCGCCGCGCGCACACGGCGTCTGGAACGCATGTACGTCGAGCTTGTGGATCAGTTCTGCCTCAGCCGGATCGAACCGTGATGAACCCAGCCCGAAGAGTCTGCTTCGTGATTGACCGGCTGGGGATCGCCGGCACGGAGACGCAGTTGCTCAAGCTGATCGCGGGCCTGGACCGTTCGCGGGTCGAACCCTATTTGTGCCTCTTGGACGGCGAAGATGAGTCATCGCGATCGCTAGAGCCCTCGGCCTGTCCGGTGATCCGGCTTGGCGTGCGGCGCTTGTGCGGCCTGACGGCCTGGCGGCAGGCATGGCGGTTCGCCCGGTTCTTGCGGCGTGAACGGATCGACATCGTGCAGACGCACTTCCCGGACAGCCTGTATTTCGCCGCGCCCGTGGCCAGGCTGGCCGGCGTGCCGAACGTGCTGCGTTCGCAGCGCGATCTGGGGTTCTGGAAGAAGCCGGCAGACCGCTGGATGGCGCGCTTGTACAACCACTTTGTGACGGGCACGATTGCCAATTGCGAGGCCTGCCGCCGGGCGGCGATCGAGCAGGAGAGGGCAGCGCCCGAATCGGTGATAGTCCTTGAGAACGGCATCGAATTGGACCGGCTGTTGAGCATTTCGCTGCCCTCCGCATCGGAACGCGGCAAGCAGTCCGTGGTCGGATTGGTGGCGAATCTCAAACCGGTGAAGGCGCCGGACGTCTTCCTCCGCGCCGCCGCGATCGTTGCTTCGCGACATCCCTCGGTGTTGTTTCGCATCGCCGGATCGGGCGACGTGCAATCGGCGCAGCGACTAGTCGCCGAACTTGGCTTGGAAGGCCACGTCGAACTGGCCGGCAGCGTGCGCGACGTGCCTGGGCTGCTGCGTGGGCTGGACGTCGCCGTGCTGACGTCGTATTCCGAAGGCCTCTCGAACGCGATGCTCGAGTACATGGCTGCCGCCCGGCCGATCGTGGCTACGGCTGTGGGCGCCAACGTCGAGCTGATCGAGGACGGTGTACACGGACTGCTGGTCCCGCCAGGCAATCCGGAGGCCGCTGCGGAGGCCATCGTCCGCCTTCTGTACGACCGTTCGCTGGCAGCGTCGCTTGGAGCGGCGGCCCGCGCTCGCGTTGCCGATCGCTTCTCCGTGGCGGCGATGGTTCGCCGCCACGAAGTGTATTACGAAGCGTGCAAACGTCGAAGGAGTTCGCTCTTCCCGAGCCTGAGCGCTCAAGGTTGGGAGGCGGGGAGTGCCAACGGCGGAACTTCAACCGCGTCGAGCGGCTGCGAAACTTGATTGCGAACCGTGCATCCCCGGCACGAACGTCCGGGATTCAGAGACTCACAGTCGGAGCGGACCTTGTGACGTGTTCGCACGTAAAGGAAATAGCCACCCGCCAGAATGCTAAGCAGCGTTCGTAGTGCGGGCTTCAGCCCGTCTGCCGGATCGGTTGCGACTCAGAAACGGGCTGAAGCCCGCACTACGAACGGCAGCCGGTGTGGCATTTTGGCGGGCCGTTAAAAGGAAAGGAACCATCGCAAGGCATCATGGTGTGGCTTCTCGGCGGATACATGTGGCTGTTCATTCACCGGCCGTTCGAGGTCTGGCCGGTGCTGGGCTCGATGCAGATCGAGCGGGGCTACATGCTGGCCATGATCGTCTACTGGGCGATCGCGGTCGACAAAGAGTGGACCCAGAACCGGTTGAACCTGGCGTTCCTGGCGTTTGGGATCGTCATGGCGGCTGCTTGGGTCTTCAGCCGACACGGCGATCTCGGCGCGCCCCGGATGGAAGAATGGCTGAAGGTGGCCGTGTTCTATGTGCTGGTCATCTCGACCGTGCGTACGGACCAGGATCTCAAACGCCTGGCGGTCCTGTACTTGTCCGCCGTGGCGCTCTATATGGCCCACAGCCTCTGGGAGTATCGCAACGGTCGGTTCCAGTGGACGATGGGCACGGCCCGACTGTTGGGCATCGATATCACCCACGGCGATCCCAACACCTTCGCGGCGACCCTCGTCTATTCCCTGCCGCTGGCGCTGGCAGTCTGGCGGCACGCCCAGCAGTGGTGGCAGCACGGCCTACTGGCCGGCTACACGGCGCTTTCTGTGGGCTGCATTCTATTGACCAGCTCGCGATCGGCATTTGTGGGGCTGGTGTTCCTGCTGGCCGTGGTCGCCATGATGTCCAAGCACCGCTGGGTGCTGATGTTGCTGCTTGCCTTGGCGGCGCCGATCACCTGGCAGGTGCTTCCGAAGGACCGCCAGAACCGGTTCATGACGCTGATCGACCCTTCGTTCGGCCCGGAAAACGCCCGCGAGTCGGCTGAGGGACGCGCCAAAGGCTGGCGTGACGGTCTGCGGCTGTGGCGTCAGAATCCCATTTGGGGCGTGGGGCCAGGTGCCTTCGGAACCGAAACCGGAGGCGGCTACGAGTCGCATCATCTCTACGGGCAGGTGCTCGGGGAACTCGGGACACTGGGCGCGCTGGCATTTCTCGGGATCCTCGCGGCGTTTGCTGCCAACGCGTTCGAGGCGCAGCGATTGTGTGCCGAGCAGCCGGAATTGTCCGAGAGCGCATCGTACTCCATGGTTCTCGCCGTGAGCTTGACGATCGTGCTGATGCTTCTCATGGGATTCGGCGGGCACAACCTGTATCGATACACGTGGCTATGGTTCGGGGCATTCGAGGCCATTGCCCTTGCCTGGCTGCGGCAACAGACCGAGGTCGCCGATGAGGAAGCGAGCGACTGCGATCCCATGATCCTGGACTACGCATGATCTCCAAGATTCGACCCGACGAAAGACGGCGCATTCTCACGGTCGTCCGATGGCCGCTTGGCGGAATCCGCACCTACCTGTTGTACAACTATCCCCTTCTCGCAGAAGCCGGCTACCGCTTTACGCTGGTCGGGCCCGACGACGAGACCTTCCATGCTTTGAGCCGGGACGTGCAGTCGTGGGAGGGGATCGAATTGGTCGCGGCCCCGGTGTCCGGCGACAAGTGCCGTCTTCTGGGCACGATCCGGCGCCTCCTCGCGGATCGTCGCTGGGGGCTCATCCACTCTCAGGGGCTCACCGCCGGTGTGTACGCCATCCTGGCCAACTCGCCAAAGCGAGTCCCCCACGTGATCACGTCCCACGACGTGATACGTCCGAGTGAATTCGCGGGAGCTGCAGGGAGGATCCGGCTGAAGGCGCTCGGCTGGCTCCTGAGCCGTGCCGACCGGTTGGTGGCCGTGAGCAACGATGCGCGGGAAAACCACCTCCGCTGGCTGCCGTCGCTCCGCAGCCGGAGCGACACGGTGGTCACCATTCCCAACGGCATCGATGCCGGGCGTTTCCGCACGATTCAGCCGTCGGCCAGAGGCACGCTTCGCCATCGCGTTGGAGTCGGGGCCGACGCGTGCGTGATGGGCTTTTTGGGGCGATTCATGGAGCAAAAAGGCTTCCTCGTCCTCGCGAGGGCCATGGCCAAGGTCCTCGGCGAAGGGACTGCACGGCCGATCCACCTCGTAGCCCTCGGCTCCGGCGATTACGTGCGAGAGTACCGCGCCGAGGTGGCCCGTCGCCCGGAACTCGCCGCGAGGATCACGTTTCTCGAACACACGTCGGATACGCCCGCGGTGTTGCACGGGTTGGATCTGCTGGTGATGCCCTCGCTGTGGGAAGCATGTCCGCTGCTGCCCATGGAAGCGATGTGCGCCGGCATTCCGGTGCTGGGTTCCGATTGTATAGGATTGCGCGAAGTGCTGGCCGGCAGCCCCTCGATGGTTGTTCCGGCCGGGGACGATCACGCGTTGGCCGATGCGATCCGCAAGGCAGTTGCATCTCCCTGGAAAGACCGCGCCGTCGGCTACGCTCCGGCGGCCTGCCGGCGGTTCGACGTGAGGGGAAGTGCGCGGTCGCTGGCGGAACTGTTCGGGCAATTCATGAGCTAGACTTCTACCAACTGCGTCAGGAAGGGGGATTGGGAACCCGTGGACTCGCTCGCTTACGCCATCCGCTGGGGGATAGCACCCGCGTGGGCCCTTTGGGAAGGAAGCCCCTACTTGCGGCACTACCGTCGCCTCCTGCGCACTCAGTATTTTCCTCCCGAGCAGATGCGCCAGGAGCAATGGCGGCGGCTCACGGGGCTCATCGAGCACGCCTACCGCACGACGCGATTCTGGAAGCATCGATTTCAGGAATCGGGTCTCGCCCTGGATCGAATCCAGTCGTGGGACGACTTCCGCTCGATTCCGTTGTTGACGAAAGGAGATCTTCGCGAGCATCACGACGCATTGCGTTCGGATGAATATCGCGAGGCGCCGGTGCATCATCGCAAGACCTCGGGGTCGACGGGCATTTCCGTGCACGTGGTGGTTGACGACCCGGACCAGCAGTTCCAGCGCGCCTGTACGCTGCGTTCCGACGAGTGGTCGGGCTGGCGCCGCGGCGAGCGCGTCGCCGCGGTGTGGGGGAATCCCGAATACCTGAAGCACGGTTGGCGAGGTCGATTGCGCAACGCCTTGCTGGATCGGGCGATGTACCTCGACACGTTGAAGATGGATGAAGCGGCGATGGCTCGCTTCGCCGCCCTGCTGCGGCGCCGGCCGCCTTCGCTGTTGTTCGGACACGCTCATTCCCTGTACCTGCTGGCCGATTTTCTCCGCTGCCAAGGGGGCGATCCGATTCGGCCCCGTGGGATCATCTCCAGCGCCATGGTCCTGCACGACTGGGAGCGAAGCGTCATCGAGCGACAATTCGACTGCCCGGTGACCAACCGCTACGGATGCGAAGAGGTGAGCCTGATCGCGTGCGAGTGCGAACGGCACAACGGCCTGCACGTGAACGCCGATGCCATCTACCTCGAGGTGCTCCGTTGCGATGGGACGCCGGCCGCGCCGGGTGAACCCGGCATGGTCGTCGTCACCGATTTGACCAACCGAGCCATGCCCATCCTGCGGTACCAGGTGGGCGACATGGCCGTGGCCAGCGGCCG
>CAZFKF010000209.1:0-7333 GCA_964518805.1 uncultured Planctomycetaceae bacterium
AAACGCTTTCCACCGGCGAGAGTCTCTCCGCCGGCACGGAAAAAGACCCCCGACCCCTTCATGCCCTTCATAGCCGATGGGTTCTTACCCCGTCTGCGCCTCCGGACGGCTCGGAGAGCCATCCTACAAGGTGTTCAATGCCGGAAAAGGAACTCCGCGCTGTTGATCAACGCCCAGGCGAGGTCCGCGAAGGCCTCGCGAGGAAGCGATTTGCCCGCCTGCGCATAGTCGGACACGATTTTCAACTCCACGACGGTCGGCTCGCGCGAAAGGACCGTCAAGTAAAGCTGCGTGACGATCTCCCGCGGGGTGCCTCGCGATTGAAGCAGGCGGAGGAGGTTCGGGCCCTGTTCGATCTTGCGCTGGATGTGGCTCGAATTCAGCAGGTGCAAGCGCTGGGCGGCCGTGGGACGGTTGTTGCGCTCCGACTCCAGGCCCGTGTCGCGCGGCGGGCGCCCGAACGACTCCAGGAACGAACTGCTGATGCTCCCGTCTTCGAGCATGATCGAACGCTGGTTTTCGGGAATGTACGTGAACGGCTCCGGGATGGCGCTGGAATACTTTTCGGTCGTCCCGGTCACCTGGCACAGGGCGTCGATCAAGACCTCGGCCTCCAGGCGGCGCAGCGGGTAGTGCGCGAAGTTGGCCTCGGCCTGCGCGCCGGCGTCGCGGCGAATGGACGAAAGCTGATACGTCGTCGAGTTCAAGATCAGCCGGTAGATCGTCTTCAGGTCGTAGCGCGCCGCGACCAGTTCCCGTTCCAGGTACGCGAGCAGTTCGGGATTGCTCGGCGGGTTGTCCGGACGCATATCGTCCGCTTCGTGGACGATGCCGCGTCCCAGGAGCCAGCTCCACACGCGGTTGACGATGCTCCGCGCAAACCAGGGGTTCTTTGCGTTGACGAGCCAGTCGGCGAACACCTCGCGAGGGTCCTTGCCCGGCGGCAACTGCACCTGGACGCCGTCGGGGAAGACCGCCGTCTGCGCCTTGCCGGCCGCCTTGTCCGGATCGAAGATGACGATTTCTTCCTTCCATTCTCCGGTTGCCTTGTAGCCGATCTGGGCAAAGAAGACGGCCATGCCCGCCAGCCGCTCCTTGGGCCACTTCTCAGCCCGAGTGCCCATAAACGCCAGGGCCACGGCCTGGGCCAGCGCCTGCGGCTCCCGGTTCTGCACCGCGCGGTAGAAGTTAACGGGCGGCACGCGGAAATTGCTGCCGCTCTCGGTGAGCATCTCGCGCACGAAGCGGTCGTAGGGCTTGTTCTCCTGGATCGACGTTCGCACCCAGCGGTGATACGCCTGCGCTGCGTTGGGCCACAAGTTGATCGGGAACTCGGCCTTGATCCGCAGCAGGTCGCTCCATTTCATCGCCCAATAGTCGGCGAACTCCTTACGCTCCAGGAGCCGATCGACGAGCACGCGGCGTTTGTTCGGGTCGCGATCCTTGAGAAACTGCGACGCTTCCTGGGCCGTCGGCAGGGTGCCGATCACGTCGAGATAGACCCGGCGGACAAACACCTCGTCCGAACAAGGCCGGGCCGGCTGGATCCCCAACTGCTTCAGGCGGGCGAAGACCAGTTCGTCGATCTTTCCTTGGGGGGAAACGTCCGCGTGACTCTCAAAAGGGCGGATGGACGGCTGTTCCGCGTCCGCGCCGAACAAAGCAGCCGATAGGGCAAGCACCGGAATCCAAGTTGTCGCCATCGTTTCCACCCAATCAGATCTCCCGGTTTCCAGTCAGACCGGCTGGTTCTGCAGTTGTTACAAACGATCTAACCCCAGATTGGACTAGAAGTTCTGCGGGGATCGAATTTCGTGCACCGAGGGACCGAGCGTCGGCCAAGATAGCATTCGAGACATATCCAGCCCACCTCTTAAGGGGTAGGGCGAGCTGTCGTCGATCAGAATCCCCCAACCGGCCTTGGCTTGCGGCTCGCGTGGTCGCCCGGCCATCGGAACAACGGAACGATGCAAAAGACCCAAGTCATCCTCGTCGGCGGCTTTCTGGGCGCCGGAAAGACACCCCGCGTGGCCAAGGCCGCCAAGCGATTGGCTCACCGCGGCAAGAAGGTCGGCCTTTCACCTGCCCACTCCCGACCCCTTGGTACTCGATGCTTGGTGCTCGATCTCAGGGCTGCAGGTAAACGACTTGCGGCGGCTGGAGCAGCCCGGCGGGCCAGAGTTGATAGTTGTCGGTCCATGCCGCGCCCTCGGTGATCCAGTGGCCGGGGCCGTAGGCGTCCGACCGCATGGGCACCAGGTGCAGCGGGCCGAAGGTGTTGCGGCGGGTCAAGACCACGCGCACCGCGATGCGTTTGCCCGTGCCGGCGGCGGCGGTCACGTCGGCTTCGTACGGGCGCCAGGCGATGACGTTTTCGGCCTTTTCACCGCCGGCCAGGACGCAGGCGCCCTCGAACGCCGGCAGGCGCAGTCTGACTTTCTGGCCGCCTTCCGGCTTGCGGCTCGGCGGCAGGAAGTAGGTCACCGCCGCGCCGTAGAAGGGGAAGCCTTGCGTGGCAATCGTGCCCACGTCGAGCTTCTGCGGAAGCCGCGTGAGGACGCGCCGGGGCCCATCGATCTGCACGCCGAAGTCGCCGAGCAAATAGATCGCCTCCAGATCCACGCCCTCGTGGAAACGGCAGGAGAGTTCGATGACGTTCGCCCCGGCCTTGAGCATGTCGGCCGGAAGCGGAATCCTCACGAAGCAAGGATCGACCCACCAGCCGTTGTTCCGCGACGCGTCGAGGCTGCGCCCGTTCACGGCGACCTGGAACAACTCGGGCGTTTCGATGGCCAATTCGAGGGGCCGATCGCCCGTCGCAGCCACCTCGAAGCCGTAACGCAGGCCGACCGTGG
The DNA here is from genome assembly GCA_964518805.1 of uncultured Planctomycetaceae bacterium. Classification (GTDB taxonomy): domain Bacteria; phylum Planctomycetota; class Planctomycetia; order Pirellulales; family Thermoguttaceae; genus CALFBP01. The sequence continues at coordinate 2,856 of CAZFKF010000209.1, forward strand.
CCTTGGGCGCGGGTTTCTGCTGGGCCACGAACCAAGGCTGGAGCATCTCGCCGCCGCGCTGGGCCAGATGAAGCTGGCTGCGAATCGCCTGGTCCGCCTTGAGAATCTCCCGCTCGGCCTGCCAGGGGCCGTCGTCCACGCGGAACGCCGCCCGGTCGAGCACGCACACGTTGGGCTCGCTCAATTCGTACTCGAACGGGCCGGCCAGCGCCACCTGGTCCGTCTCGTGCAGGTTCGGCTTGGGCGGGACCATAGCCGGCCGCGATGCAATGACATAGGTGCGCTCGCCGCCGGGCGGGAAGTCCGTGCGAATGTCCAGGCAGCCGGCCGATTTCGCCTCGGCCGCCACCGCAAACCGGCTCCCCGTGGCGCAATCCCATTGCTCGACCGTTCCCGAGCCCCGAACGCGGATCGTCGCGCCCTGGACGGGCTGCTGACGGTTGGTGTTCAGCGCCACGACCACCAGGTCGTCGCCGGCCTTGCGCACGCGGGCATAGACCTCCCCGGCCGCACGGCCCTTACTGTCGAGGACCTGGATCGCCGGCGGAATCGCGCTGGCGATCGCCCCGGCGACGGCGTCTGCCTCAAACGCGAGGTAGCGGGCGCCATCGCCGAGCGCGGCGGCTCGGCGGCTGGGCTGGGCGTCGACGTAGGTCGGCGGCGTCTGCGTGACGATCACCCGGCCGCCGGCCTTGAGGAACTTCTCGAGCACGTCCAGCGTGGTCGAGCGGATGGTGGTCATCTGCGGCACGACGACCAACGCATACTTTGCGCGGCCGATCTGCAGCAACGGCGCCCCGCCCGGCTCCTGCACCACCTTGGCATGCCGGGCAATGTGGTCCTCGTCGCCGTAGTCGAAGTCAATCTGCCGGCCCGCTAGCCAGTGGAACAAGTCCTGGTAGGCCCGCTCCAGACGCTGGAGTTCCGGATCGGCCGACGACAGGCCGTTGCACCAGCCCGGGCGGATCTGCGCCCAGAGCGACTCGACCGGGTTGACGATCAGCACGTCGGTCACCGGCTCGCCGGCCGTTGTGAGCACTCCAAGCCGGGAGAAGTAGCTTTCCACATAGTCGTACTCCGGCCACCAGGCCGACTGGTGGAGGATGCTGGCCGGGTAGTCGCGTTTGGCCTCGCCCTTCATCGTGTACCACGAAAGGTGGTGGCAGCGGACGTTGATGCCGAATAGGGCCTGCCAATCGCCGACGTTCTTGTGTCCCTCGAAGGTGAGCTGCCACCCGGCCACGCCGTACATCTCGCTCAGGCGCCACTTGCGCCCCTGCTGATGGGCGACCGAATCGAGCTGCTTGGCGACCCAATAGCTGCGATTGCCCTCGGTCAATAGATCGATTCCCGGATTGCCCATGTACTCGTAGTTGCGGAGCATCGATCCGTTCGGCACGACCTGGCAGGCCAGGGCGTCCTCGTGCAACACGTGGCCGGTCAGCACGATCTTGTGCTGCCGGCACCACTGGTCGATGGGCCGCAGGAAGTTGCCCAGGAACATCCGCTGGAGGTTCTCGACGTACTGCCACTTGACCGGGCTGACGGCCTGGCCGTCTTTGCGCAGAAAGACCTCGGGCAGCCGGTCGAGGATGTCGTAGCCGAACGAGGCCCGGAATGCCTCGGGGAGCCGCTCGGTCCAGGGGACGAGCCATTCGGGGTTCTCGCCGGCGCTGCCGAAGGTGCTCATCAGCATTCCCCGGTGCGGCTCATCGGTGAAGATCCCCTGGATCGAGCGTCCCAGGCGGTCGCCGCATCGCTGGGCGTAGCGCTCGTGGGTGACCTCGATGAAGCGGGCCGTGGCCTCGGGATTGAGCGTGTCGAGGTAGGCCGCGCCGTTGTAGAAGCTTCCGGTCTTCATCAACTCGACCGTGAACTTCAGCACCGAGCGGCCGGCGTCGCGTTCGACCGATTCGCCCCGCGCAAGCCGCCGCGCGTTGCGGAAATTGATGCCGTCGACGTCGGCCGCGAAGGCGGCCAGCGTGTCGGGCGTCCAGGCGAACGACCCGGCCGGCACGACGCTCAACCGCAAATACCGCATGCGATACTTTGGATCGCGCGTGACGATGCCGCCGGCCGAACCGCTGGGCCAGCGATCCTCATCGTAGAGCCATGCCTCCATGCCCAGCTTTTCGGCCTCGTCGGCGCAGGCCGAGATCAGATCGAACCACTCCTGCCCGAGGTACTCGGTGGCCAGCCCCGTGCGGCTGTGCATGAAGAAGCCGCCGAAGCCCATTTTCTTGAGGACCTGGATCTGCCGGATCAACTCCGTCTTGTCCAGCTTGCCGTTCCAGGACCAGAACGGTTTGCCCCGGTATTCGGCCGAAGGCGCCACGAAACTGCGGTAAAGAGTGTCGTCCTCCGCGGCCGGGGCGGCAGGCAAGCCGAAGAACGAGGCCGCCAGCACTGCGGCGCAGAGGGTCCTGGGCAATGCGGTCATGTAGGTCCTCCTGTCGTTGGCAATCGAATTACGATGTTGGAAGCGGCGGCGGTCGGCGCGCCCTGCGCGAGCCGGCGGCCCGCGCTCGACGGCTCACGCTCCCGTCTTCACCCGGAATACATGGACGAGGCTCTTATCGCCGTCGGCCCGGAACTCCATCACGTACAACAGGCCGCGTTGGCCGTCGAACGTCGCCGCCCGGGCGTGGTGTTTCTGCTGTTTCGACTTGATGTTGAACAAGTACGGGTCGATCTCCAGCGCGGCGTAGGGCTGCGGTTCGCAGGGCTTCTTCGTGCCGTGCGCGACCGCGGCCAGGTCCTCGGGATCGAAGAAGATCATCTGCCCGGCAAAGCCGGTCGACCACCAGCCGCGGTCGTCATTGGGAGCGGGGGGGATGGGCGGGTACGGCGCCTCGTCGGGCCAGACCACGCCGTTGGCAAAACCGTACCAGCACTTTCCCTGGCCTTTCGTGCCCACAAACACGACGGCCGACTTGCCCCCCACGTCGATCCACACGGCATCGGCCCACTCGTCGCTGTGATGATAACCCTTCATCACGCGCTGCTCCTCGGCCGGCTCGTCGATTCGGGAGTAGAGCAGCAGGGGCAGGGCCTTCAACTCGCTGCCGACGGCCGGCTGCTGGCGCGAGGGAGCCGGGCGATAGGCGATCAGCGAAGGCCCCATCGACGCCTGCCCACCCTCGCGGAATCGCCCCGTGGCCAGCGGCATGCCGGGTGTGTGGGCTGCGGCCCAGGCAGGCGGTATCACCAGCAGATAATCGTTGGTCAGGTAGTTCTGGAACTTGCCGATCCGCCAGGGGCCCGCCGGTCGTGCCTCGGCCAGGTTCAACGCGCACCATCCGTGCGTCGGCCCGTACTGTTCCTCCTGCATGTGTTGGCCCCAGCAGAAGTGCAACGTGCCCGATTTCTCTCCGGGCGCAGCCGGCAAGCAGGCCAGCCCGCAGCGATACATCTCGAAACCGTCGAACTGCTTGCCGCGGATATTGCGAAAGGGCTGGAGCGTCTTGGCCGTGTTCAGGTCGTCCAAGTTCTTGTTCTTGGAGATCACCGGCGCGGGGATGCTGATTTCCGAAACCATCTGCTCGTGGTCGTGGCCGGCGCCGAACAGCGAACCGGGGTAGCCGTCGTCGGCTCCGCCGGGATCGCCCTCCGGGCAGAAGGCCAAGGCATCGCCGCTCCACTGCCAGCTTGCCGTGTCCGTTCCGTCCGGGAGGCGGAAGGCCCCTTGATACACCAGATCGGCCGGCCGGAGCCGGCCCGGGCGTTCACCGTCTCGTTCCGCCCCGTGGGCGGCCGCCCATCCACCGCACGCGATCGTTGCCGCCGCCAAAATGCTCGCAAATCGACGTGCCATCATCGGACCCTCCCAACGTATGTCAAGAGTCGCGCGGTTTGTATTCGGGCACTGGGACCATTTGGCGCTTTCCGGTGTCATACACGATCAAAGCGCGGAACGCCTGCGCCTTGGTCCGGGCCCCGTGGACCACGCCGCGGGGAATCCGCAGCGTGTCGCCCGTCTTGAGCGCGATCCATCGCTCGCCCACGCGGTGCTCGCAGGCGCCGGAGAGCATGTGCAGGTACTCGGCCGAATTCGGATGAATATGCACCGGATTGGATTGATTCGGCTCGACGTGAACGATGCCTAGGGTCATCTCGGCCTTCGGGTCGATCTCGGCGTTCATCAACCAGCGGATCCACCCCCAAGAGAATTGCTGGAGCTTGGCCTTGTCGAACTCCTGGAGGCTCGATGAAGCGGTCTCGTCCGCTCCGGCGAGCGGGGCGCCGGCGGCCAGAGTCGCGGCCACGGTCGAGGCGCATGCGGCGGAAAGCAGGTCCCGGCGGTTGATGTCACGACTCCCGACGCGGCGTACACGCATGCTGGTCCCCCTGGGATCGGTCGACGACGGTCGCGAGAAACCGCACCGCAGATTAGCGTTCCAACGCCGCCATTTTACCGCCCGAAAACGCCGCCACGCAAGCCCGGCAGCGGGCGGGGGTGCGGGAATGACTTGACCCGC
>CAZFKF010000210.1:0-7328 GCA_964518805.1 uncultured Planctomycetaceae bacterium
GCGCCGCACGATTTCGGTGAAGTGCTCGGTGGCCGGGGGTGTGTCCAGCGCGAGTTGCAGCCCCTTCAACTCGGGGTCATCCCACGCGAAGCTGCCGTTGCTGCCCCACGAGAACCGGATCGCGTGCCGCTCCAAGTCCGCCAACGGGAAGCCGTGCGGCAGGGCCAGCGACGCGTCGCGCGACAAGAGCGTGTAGACGCCGCAGCGGGCCCCGCTGGCCACGACGCTCAGCAGCCGGCGCGAGGCCAGTTCCGAGAAGCCGGCGGGGAAGTTGGCGACGACCAAAATGCGGTACGGTTCGGCCAGTTCGCCCGCCGATTCGTTGTATTCCTGGAGCGTGGCGAACTCGTTGCGGAGATACACCTGGATGATGTTCTCCATGTGCTCGGTCAGTTCGCCCAGGCGGCGCTCGATGTGGCCGGTTTCGGTCCAGATGCGGTTCGAGACAAGCTGGTCGTTGTAGTCGGCCAGGTGCATGAACGCCGAAAAGTTCTCGCCCAGCCCCACCGGATCGAGGATCAAGAACCGCACCTTGCCGGGCGGAAGCGCGGTCAGCAAGCGAAGCATGACGCTCTGGATGGTGTCGATCGCCCGGGCGCGGCCCTCGCCCCGGGCCTTCCACAACAGCAGGCTGTGATCGCGGAACGCCAACAGGGCGGGAATGCAGAACCGCGTATGCTCCGGCAGGAGTTCCGGATTCTGAGGGACTCCGCCCTCGAAGTCGTCGAGTCCCACTTGCAGATGCCCGAACGGGATCACCGGCGGAATCGCCGTCGGGGGCGACCAATCGTCCCAGGCCGTCGAGTCCCAGGATGGGAACATCCGGCGGCAGAACGCCGCGATCCCGCGGCCGGCCGTCTCGAAGTCCTCGACCCCCGCCAGCCATTGCTGCGCCATCGCCTGCCACGCCTGTTCGAAGCGGGCATCCCAGTCGGCCGTGGCCTGCGCGAACCCTCGCTGGAGCTTCTCGGCCTCCCGGGCATAGGCGACTTCGAGATCCTTGAGCCGCCGTGCGTAACGTTCCTCCAACTCGAGACGCTCGCTGTTGTGGCGCGCGCTGGCATTCGACTTGGCGGCCATGAACTCTTGCTCAGCCTCCTTGCGAGACTCTTGCCGCCGGGTCTTCAGTTCGGCCGAGACGTGCGCGTAGTCGTCGGAGGCCCGTTTCATTTCCGCGCTCAACTGCGCGGCGTTGGCCGCACTTTGCCGCCGGAAGTCGGCGTGCACCGCCTCCCACGCGGCGCGCCAGGATTGGGTTGCTTCGCCGAACGTCCGCCGCAGAACGGCCGGCGCCGTGTCCACCTCCTGCGCACCCCGCCTGCGCCGCTGCGTCAGGGCGGCGAACATGCCCGGCTTCTTTCGCGTGCGGATCGCCTGCAACTGTCTTCGGGCCGAGGCGAGCCAATCAACGCATCGCTGGGCTGGGGGCTCCGACGGTGGCGGACCAGGCGGCAACCCGGCAGTCGCCTCTGCATCCTGGCCGCGCCCTTGCAGCACCTGCTCCATCTCCTGGCGGAACGCCTGGAGTTGCCGGTCCAACTCGCCCAATTGCAGTTGGGCGTCTTTGAGACGGTCCTGAAGGGCTTTCTCAGCCCCCTCAAACACGGCCGTGGCCTGCCACTGGGCATCTTGCAGGCGCTTCTTGGCGCCCGATTCGTCGTCTTCAATCTGAGACAGCGTTTCGGACCACTGTGCGTCGAGCTGCTCCTTGGCCGTTGTCTGGTCTGACTGGAAGCGAGCGATGATCTCGCTGCGCACTTCAAGATACTCGGCCTCGGTCTGGGCCCGGTCGCGCTGATAGCGGGCCGCGGCCTCCTTCTGGGCCTCTTCGTATTGCTTTCCCGCGGCCTGTTTCTTGGCGGCATGGTCGGCGGCGAGGCTCGCCTCGGTGGCCATCCGCTCGGCCACCAGGCTGCGCAGTTCCGCCACCAACGCTCTGAGACGGTCGGCTCCAAGGGATTCGGTCATCCGGCGCACTCCCGCTCGGCCTTGGAGAGGACTTCGCTGAGATGGTGAATCGCGTCGAGCGCGAGTTTGACCTTCGGCTCAAGCGGGTCCAGGAAGTCCTTGTCGAAACCACGGCTCATCGGATCGTCCCACTGCTGTGCGACCTCACCCCGGATGCGGTTGAGGGATTCCAGGGCCATCTCCAGTTTCGCTGCGGCGGACGTCGGATCACAACCTCGCATGGTCAGGGCTCCAGGTTGTCATTGGATCGTGCCGCCGGGCGGACCGTCGCGCTCGGGCGGCTCCGCCGGCGTCGCCCCTGATGATTCGGACGGCGTCGCCCCCGGCTTGGCCTCTTCGCCCGCATCGCCCGGCGACGCTGCGGCGCCTTCCGCGGCGGCCGACGATTCCAAATCGACGTACGATTCCAAGGCCAGGCTCAACCGCTTGAGCGTCGCCAGTGCGCGGGGGACGTCGGTCTGGAGCCAATCGGCCAGCGAGGCAATGCCGCTGCGGCAGTCGTGCGATTCGTTCTCCAGAAGCCGCGACCAGCGTTTCACGGCTTCCGTCTTCTGGCGCGCGCGCTCTCCGCGACGCTTGGCTGCTTCCAGGGCCTTCTTCTCTTCATAGCACGACGGCTGCTCGTCGCCGAACAGACGCATCTGCTTCCGCTCCAGCGCGATTCGGGCCTCGGTCACCGCGTCCTGCGCCTTGCGCGACTCCTGGCTCCAGTAGTCCTTCTGGTCGTGCTCAACCCACTGGATCGCACGATGAATATCCATTCTCACGTCGTCCAGGGCCACCATGGCCTCCTGGGCGAACGACCGCACCGCCTGCGCCAGGTGGTCCAGCGCATCGATCGAATGCACTTTGGCCGACCGGCTCATCCTGGGCTACCTCTGCTGCAAGTATCGTTCGATGGCGTCGGCCTTGCGGAGCAGGAACGGGATGTGCTGCTCGGTGATCTCGATGAGGTGGGAGATCGTCCGCATCTGCTGCTCGAAATCCTCGACGAACTTCTTGTTTTCCTGGTCGCGCCACGTCTTGCCCAGGGAAACCAACTGCCCGTTCATCGCGGTCACGCGGTCGCGCACGTCGGTATTGAACTTTCTCAGGCCCGCGGCAAACCGCCGCAAGTCTTCGGGATCCACAATGGCCTGTGGCATGGGGCGTTCCTCGTCGAATGCCGAGCGGTGGAGAAGAGTTCCGCAACGGGGAAGGTGCGACACCTTGCCGCCACGTCCAATCTACCCCCCCATAGCCGATGATGCAATCCGCCGCCGCGCGCAAGCATGGGTTGTGTCAAGAATTGCACGCCAAGCGATCGGCACGAAAGGCCCATCGGTTGCAGGTCGAACTCGGGACGGGTACGATTTTGATGATGAGCCCCACCGAGGGGCGGTGGCGGTATGATTCAGGCTGGGATATCGCCCCGCCGCGCACACACCGCACAAGCCGCAGAATCGGCTCTTGCGTTGAAAGGAACTCCTGCCATCGGCCTTCTGCTATCACTCTCCATGCCCGTGCTGGTTGTCGGGGCCACACTGGTGTCGCCTGTGGCGGTGCCGTATGCCTCGGGGCCGGCCTTTCCCCAGGGACGCGCCAACGGCAATCCACCCGATTCCCAATACGCCACGGAGAGGGCCATCGATCGCGATCCGGCGTCCTTCTGCTGCCTCCTGGACGACAGCCTCACGGGCTCCAATCCGGCGACGATTCCCGTCCGAGCCGCCGCGCCGGTGACCCGCTCCATGGTCTTCGACCTCGGTCGCCCGATGCTTGTCTCCGGGCTGCGGATCACGGGACGCAAAGACGCCGGCGGCATGAATCCCAAGGACGTCGATTGCTTCTACTTCGCCGACGACCAGCCTGCCGCACATCGGGCCGTGGCCGACCTGGAGAACCACCGCGGGATCAAGCCCCTGGCGCGTCACGCGATTCTTCCCGCCCTGGCGCCGGGCGCCAACCACACGGTGTTCTGGGACGGCGTCATCGCGCGGTACGTCGGCCTGCGCGTGAATCAGAGCTACGAGTCGGGCGGCGGCGGCATCCACTACAACTACCAGATCGCGGAAATCGAATTCCTCGCCGACCCCGTCGATCCTCGGCTGCTCGACGCGCGCAACAACCCCTCCGATCGCGCCCGGCGACTGCGGGACGTCCGGAGCCTGCGGGCAGCCATCGACGACCTTGCGCAGAGCCTGCCGGGTCGGTACCGTGGGCAGGAGTTTTCCAGTCGCCTCGATGCACTGGAGCGAGAAGGTGAGACCGCGCAACCCGCCGACACGTGGCAAAGCCGGTTCGACGCGTTCAAGCGCGAGGCCCTAGTCGCCGGCAATCCGCTTCTGACGCCGGGCAAACTGCTCTTTGTCAAACGCTACACCTACACGCCCGGCTGGTATTATGCCGAGTTCATGCGGGCGTCGCGTTTCGGCGGCGGGCTCTACGTGCTTTCGCTGCCCGACGGCAAACTCACCCCGCTGGCCACGGAACTGGCCGGCGGGATCTTCGACCGCTTCGACCTGTCGTTCGACGCCCAGCGCGTGATCTTCGCCCACAAGGCCGCGCCGGGGCGCGGATTCCGCCTCTGGGAAGTGGGGATCGACGGCCGGGGCCTCAAGCAACTCACCTTCGATCCGCCCGACGAGCCCCAGCGCGTGGCCAAATACTGGCACCCGGCGTACAAGGACTCGGGCGTGTACCGGCATCACACCGACGATTTCCATCCCTGCTACCTTCCCGACGGCGGCATTGCGTTCGCCTCCACGCGCTGCGAGCGGGGCGTGCTTTGCGATCAGAGCGACAGCTTGGCCGTGAACCTCTTATACCGCATGAATGCCGACGGCAGCGGCATGCGCATGCTTTCGCAGGGGGCGTTGAGCGAATCGACTCCCAGCGTGATGAACGACGGCCGCATCCTCTACACGCGATGGGAATACGTGGATAAAGGCGTGATCGCCGTGCAGGCCCTTTGGGCCATGCGGCCCGACGGCTCCGGCACAGCCGAAATCTACGGCGACGACGTGGATTGGCCGCCCGTACTGATTCACGGCCGGGCCATCCCTGGCATGGATCACCTGTTTGTGGCCACGGCCACCATGCACCATCCGTTCGCGGTGGGCCCGATCCTCCGCATCGACGCCCGGCGCGACGTGCGCACCCTGGAACCCGTCTGGTCGCTGACGCCCGACACGGACCTGTGCGTCGAGGGCAAGCACGGAGAGCCCCACGCCGAGCACTATGCCCACGTGCGCGGCGACCGGTTGGTGAAGGACGATTGCGGGCCTCTGTTTGCCGAGCCGTATCCGCTGGTCGATCCCCAGACCGGGGCCGGGGCGGGCAAGTATTTCCTGGTGACCTGCAACCCGGATCGGCCTTGGCACGACGCGTCGGCCTACGGCCTGTGGCTGATCGACGCGTTCGGCAACCGCGTGCCGATCTACCACGACCCTCAGATTTCTTCCTGGCAGCCCGTGCCGCTCCGCCCTCGCCCCCGCCCGCCGGTCATCCCGCCCATCTCCTCCATGGCGCGAACCGAACGGGCCGTCGGTCATTCGGTGGGGCTCGCTTCGCTCGACCCACGCGACGAGAACCACGAAAGCCGCGAAGGCGGCAAGTCTGCCAACGACGCCACCGTCGTGCTATCGGATGTCTACGCCGGCCTGGAGGGCGTGCCGCGGGGCACGATCAAGTATCTCCGCATCCTGGAGCAGGTTCCGCGCCCCTGGTCGGCACGGCGGTTTTGGCCCAACGATTCGGCCCATGGCCAACACGCCGTAGTGGGCCTGAACTCGCACATCCACGTGAAGATCCATCACGGGATCGTTCCGGTGCGCGAAGACGGCTCGGCCTGCTTCACGGCGCCGGCCGGGAAGAACCTCTTCTTCCAGGCCCTGGACGCCGAGTTTCTGGAAGTGCAGCGGATGCGGTCGTTTGTCAATTTCCAGCCGGGCGAGGTCCGCTCGTGCGTGGGCTGCCACCACTACCGGCCCAAGGCCCCCGCCGGCGGCTCGCCGCTGGCCCTGCGCAGCCCGCCGGACCGGCCCCGCGCCCAACCCGGTGAAACCGTCCCTCGCCCCATCCACTATCCGACCGACGTCCAGCCGATCCTCGACCGCCACTGCACCTCGTGCCATAACGACAAGCGGGCGGACGGCGGCCTGGACCTCTCGGGCACGATGACCGAATACTTCTCGCGTTCATACGAGAATCTGATGACCCGCCAACTCGTGGCCTGCGTTCAGGAGTTCTACGGTCCCCAGCCCGACGCCCAGGTGACCAACACCGAGCCGCTCCCCCCGCGCGCCCTCGGCTCGCACGCCAGCCGTCTGATGACGCTCGTGCGCCACGGCCATTACGACGCGAAGCTCAGGCCCGAGGAACTGGTCCGCCTGGCGACCTGGATCGACGCCAACGGCCCGTACTACGGCACCTATTTCGGCCGCCGCAACTGGACCTACAAGCACCACCCCGATTTCCGCCCCACGCCGACCCTTCGCTCGGCCGCGGGGATCGCACCGTCAGGGCGCGGAGACCTGGAAAGCCACCGGGTGGACTGAGCCAGCGAGTACTCGTCTGAGACCGCGATCTTCGGGGAGCCAATCGGCGTCTCCTTTCGCATGCGAGTTCGACGCCGGCGCCCCTTTCTCCCTTCGCGTGTCATGCCGCGCGAAGACATCCGTCGCCGCTGGCCTCTGACGACCGCGAAACGCATTCGGTAGAGTCTGCCTAATCGTAGGATTCGGCGACAAGAGACAGGCCCCTACGACCCGCGTTATCGGCATGACCGGAGTGCTCGTTACGATCGTCGAAAGTTTCTAAAGTCCTACCCTGAGACGAATCGAAACTAATCTTCGGAAGGCTTGTTCCGCACGGGGTCGGTATAAGACGGCGTCCCGTGTAGAGTTGGCCGGCGAGGGGGGAATCTGCAACGGCCTGCGGGTGTCGATTGGGCGACTTGGATCGCCGAATCGTCTGCTTTTCCCTCTTTTGGCCGGTACGGCACGTCGGAAACCATGCCGGCAAAGTGCCAAATGTCTCCGGGAGGGATTGAAACACACCTTCTCTATTTTACGGATTTTCGCTGACTTCCGGATGCCGAGGTTGCCGATTTGAGTTGTGTGGCGCGGATCAGAAGGACTTGAATCCTAGCCTACCTGAAGCGAGTTATCTCAGGCCCTGACCCAGATGTTTGCAGACGCCCCTGAAGCTCCAAGCCGACTCGACGGAGCGAGTGGCCAGCGAAAGACTGCAAACGAGGGCTTGATCGTCCCGCCAAGGACATAGGTCCGCCGGGCGGGACAACGTGGAAACCAAGCGAGCGAGTTATCGGAGAGCCTGCAATGAAGGTCTTCACAACTGGTCAGGTCGCCAAGATCTGT
>CAZFKF010000211.1:0-7327 GCA_964518805.1 uncultured Planctomycetaceae bacterium
CAGGCGGCGTCGTGCCTTCTCGGCGGCCGGCGGCGCCCCTATAATGAACCGCTTGAGACCATCGAAGAGGAGTCGTCTGTGCGAGGCGAAGACGTAGCGGCGAACCTGTCCCCAATCCGGATTGGGGCCGTGACCTACCTCAATACCCGGCCGCTGGTGGTCTCGCTGGCTTCGCTTGTCCCGCAAGCACGCATCGAGTTCGACGTGCCAAGCCGGCTGGCCGATCGGCTTGCCCGCGGCGACCTCGACGTCGCGACGATCCCCTCGATCGAATACTTCCGGATGCCCGGCGCGAGGATCGTATCGGATGCCTGTATCGCGTGTCACGGCCCGGTGAAGAGCGTGATGCTCTACGGGCGCAAGCCCCCGGAGAAGATCCAAACGCTGGCCCAGGACGAGGGCTCTCGCACCAGCGCCGCCATGAGCCGCATTCTGCTCCGCGAGCGATTCCGCGTGGAGCCGCAACTGCGAATGCTTCCGATCGGGGCATCCGCCCTGGACACGGACGCCGATGCGGTCATGCTCATCGGGGATCGGGGCATGCTCGCACCGCCGGGCGAGTTCGCATTCGTCTGGGACCTCGGCGACGAATGGACCCGATGGACGGGCCTGCCGTTCGTGTTTTCGATGTGGATCGCCCGGCCGAACGTGGACTTGGGCGGTCTCGACGAGAACCTCGCGGCGGCGAGGGACGACGGCGAAAATCGCCTCGAACAAATCGCCCGCGCCGAAGCCCCCGGCCTTGGGATTTCCGAGGGCGAATGCCTGACATATTTACGCGATCATCTCGTGTTTCACCTCGGTCCGCGCGAGCGCCGCGGGCTGGAGATGTTCGGCCGGCTGGCCGCCAAACTCGATCTCGCCCCGGCCGGAGTGCCGTTGGTGTTCTACGATGGAGAGTGAACCGCCGGAATGGCTGGAGGCTGCTCCGCGTCCTCCGCGGTCAAAACAACAATGCACCACGGAGGACGCGGAGGAACACGGGGAATGAAATCTCTGCTCGAAAAGGCCGTTGCCGGAAAGCGGCTGGCGCCCGCCGAGGGCCTGCGTCTGTTGGAGGCATGCGACCTGGCTTCCCTGGGCGAGGCGGCCGACGCGGTTGCCCGACGTCTGCATCCCGAGCCGTACCGCACGTACAACATCGATCGCAACATCAACTACACCAATATTTGCACGAGCGGCTGCCGGTTCTGCGCTTTCTCCCGGCCACCTGGCGATCCGGACGGCTATGTGATCGAACGCGGTGAACTCTACCGGAAGATCGAAGAGACGATCGCCCTGGGCGGTGACCAAATTCTTCTTCAGGGCGGGATACATCCTGAGCTTGACCTGGCTTGGTACGAAAGTCTACTCGGGGACATCAAGCGGCAGTTTCCGGCGGTCAACGTGCATGGGTTCAGTCCGTCAGAGATCCGTCACCTCAGCGAGTCCTCCGGCCTGCCTTCGTCCGCCGTGCTCGAGAGGCTGCAGGCCGCGGGTTTGGGGAGTCTGCCCGGCGGCGGTGCCGAGATCCTCGTGGACCGCGTGCGCCAGGCCGTGAGTCCCTGCAAGGTCTCTGCCGAAGGTTGGTTGGAGATCTGTCGCCAGTGGCACCGTTTGGGGGGGCGAGGATCGGCCACGATGATGTTCGGTCACGTGGAGACGCTCGCGGAACGAATCGAACACTTGGAGCGGATTCGCCAACTCCAGGACGAGACCGGAGGATTCACGGCATTCATCTGTTGGACTTTCCAGCCCGGTCACACAGCCTTGGCCAGTCTGCGTAAATCCGGCGCTGTCGAATACCTCAAAATGCTGGCTGTAAGCCGGCTGTATCTCGACAACGTTCCGAATCTTCAGGCGAGTTGGGTTACGCAGGGACTGAAGATCGGCCAGTTGGCCCTCCGTTTTGGTGCCAACGACATGGGCAGCCTGATGATCGAGGAGAACGTGGTGGCCGCCGCGGGCACGCGATTTCACGCCTCGCACGAGGAGATCCGCAGGTGCATCTCGGAAGCGGGGTATACCCCTTGCCGGAGAGACGTGTTCTATCGCTTGGCGGAGCCATCGCCGTAAGGAAGCTGGTCGCATACCATGAGGTAAGCTCTAGGGAGGGCTACCAGTTATCAGCTATCCGTTTTCAGTCCGACGACAGGGGGGATTGTTGCGGCGTTGACGCGTGGAGTCTTAAGGCTAAAAGCTGATAGCGGAAAGCGCCTCATCAGTTCATCGATAATCGCTACGCAAGCAAGCGCATGATTCACGCCTGCCGACTCACCAAACACTATCCCGATCTTCGTCAGGGCCGGCTAGTGGCGTTGGCCGACGTGAGTTTCGACGCCCTGCCGGGCCAGGTGTACGGACTGCTGGGGCCCAACGGGGCGGGCAAGACGACGGCCCTGCGAATCCTGAGCACGGTGTTGCGGCCCACCTCGGGCGCGGTGACCATCAATGGGTTTGACGTGGCGACGCATCCCGCCGACGTTCGCCGGCAGATCGGCTTCATGTCGGCCAACACCGCCGTCTACGACCGCATGACGGCCTGGGAGATGGTCGAACACTTCGGCTGCCTGCACGGGATCCCCCGCGAGGAGCTGCGCGGGCGGATGACGGCGATCTTCGAGCGGCTGAAGATGAACGACATTCGCGATCTGCTGGGCGCGAAGATGTCGACGGGAATGAAACAGAAGGTCTCGGTGGCGCGGGCCATCGTCCACGATCCGCCCGTGCTGATCTTCGACGAGGCCACGGCGGGGCTCGACGTGCTGGTGGCCCGGGCCCTGCTGCGGACCGTGGCCGAGCTACGCGACCAGGGCAAGTGCGTGCTGTTTTCGACGCACATCATGCGCGAGGCGGAGAGACTGTGCGATCGGATCGCGATCCTGCACCGCGGCCGGATCCTCGCCGAGGGGACGCTCGAAGAACTCCGCGACCAGCATCATGAGCGCGACCTGGAACAGCTGTTCTTCCAATTGATTTCGAGCCATAACGAGCAGGAGCCGACGGAGCCGAAGGTTTCCAGGGACCTGCGAAGTCTTCGAGACTTCGGGCGCCCCGCGCATCTCGACCCATCCTCGGAGGGCGATCGGCTGCCATGAATTGGTCGAACGTCAGATTGATCCTCGCCCGCGAGATCCGCGACCAGTTGCGCGATCGCCGCACGATGTTCATGATCTTCATCGTGCCGATTCTCACGTATCCGTTCCTGGGGATGATCGGTCTCCAGATGTCGCAGTTCGTGCAGCAGAAGACGACGCGGGTCTTGGTGATCGGGGCGGAGTATCTGCCGCAGAAGCCGGTGCTGGTGGAGAAGGACCACTTTGCCTTGCGGCTGTTCCGGCAGCCCGACAAGTCGCGACTCCAGGAACTCATTCTTCCCGAAAGCGCCGCCCAGAGCCCTGCCGCCTCGGAAGCGGAGGCCCGCTCGGGGATTGCCGACGGCAACTACGACGCGGCATTGATCGTGCCCGCCGACTTCGGCAGCCGGATCGACGCCTACCGCAAGGCCGTGCAGCAGGGAGTCAAACCGCCGCCGGTGCCGAAGCCGCAGATCATCTTCACGACAGCGGTCGAGCGATCTCAGCTCGCCTATGAACGTCTCCGCACGGTGCTGGAACGCTGGGGCGACGAGGTGGCCAAATCGTTCATCGCCGCGGCGGGCGTGCCGGAATGGTCGATGGGGGCCATCGACTTCACGACGCTCGACATGGCCGGGGGAACCGGGTATCGCGGGGCCGCGATCTGGTCGAAGATCCTACCCGTCCTGCTCGTGCTCTGGGCCCTGGTGGGCGCGTTCTATCCGGCGGTGGATCTCTGCGCCGGCGAAAAGGAGCGCGGCACCCTGGAGACGCTGCTGTCGAGCCCCGCAGCGCGGAGCGAGATCGTGCTCGGCAAGCTGGTCACGATCATGCTCTTCAGCAGTGTCTCGGCGGTGTTGAACTTGTTGAGCGTATCGGCCACCGGGCCGATGATGCTCAGCCAATTGCCGGGGTTCGGCCCTCCGCCCGCGCTGAGTCCGCTGTGGCTCGGCCTGGCGCTGATTCCGTCCTCAGCCTTATTCAGTGCGTTGAGCCTGGCGCTGGCGGCCTTCGCGCGGAGCACCAAGGAAGGCCAGTACTACTTGATGCCGCTGATGGTGGTGACCATTCCGCTGGCCATCCTCCCGGCGGCGGCCGGCCTCGAACTGAACCTGGGCAACAGCCTCATTCCTGTGACCGGCCTGGTGCTTCTGCTCCGCGGCGCCCTGGAAGGCAACTACTGGCAAGTCGTCCAGTACGTTCTCCCGGTGCTCGCGGTCACCTTGGCAGCCTGCCTGCTGGCGATCCGCTGGGCGGTCGATCAGTTCAATTCCGAGTCGGTGCTGTTCCGCGAAGGCGAACGGCTCGACGTGCGTCTGTGGTTGCATCACTTGCGGGAAGACCGCGGCCCGACGCCCACGCCGGCCGAGGCCGTCTTCTGCGGAGTGGTGATCCTGTTCGTTCATTTCTTCCTGAGCTTGCGCGCGGCGCCGCCGGCCGATTTCGCGCACTTCGCCGTAACGGTCGCGGTGACGCAACTGGCCGTCGTGGTTGCGCCGGCATTGCTCATGACGGTCATGCTCACCAGCAGCCCGCGACGGACGCTTCTGTTGCGTTGGCCGCGGTGGACCGCCGTGCCGGCCGCAGCGTTGTTGGCGGCCGTGCTCCACCCGGCCGTCCACCTGCTTCAAAAGGCGGTCATGCACCTCTATCCGCTCAGCGATGCGATGCAGCAAGCGCTGGCCGGGCTGGAGTCGGTGTTCCGGGATGCCCCAGGATGGCAAGTGGTGCTGCTAGTGGCCGCGACGCCGGCGATTTGCGAAGAGCTGGCGTTTCGGGGATTCATATTCACCGGGCTGAGGCGTTCGGGCTCGGCGTGGCGTGCGATTGGCGTGAGCGCGGTCTTCTTCGGCCTGAGTCACGGGATCCTTCAGCAGTCGCTCATCGCCTCGCTGATCGGTGTGTTGCTGGGATGGCTGGCGCTGCGCACCGGCAGCATCCTTCCCGGCATGACGTTCCACCTGGTCCATAATGCCCTCGGCGTGCTCAGTGCGCGAATCCCGAAATCGTTTTCGACGGATTGGCCTCGCCTCGGCAGCCTGGTTCATCCGTCCGACCACGGTGTGTCGTTTGCTTGGCCGGTGGTGGTGACGGGCGGATTGATTGGCGTCTTGATCCTGGCTTGGATCTCGCGTCACGAGCGAAAGGACCCAACGGGGCTGGCGGCAGAAGGCGTCTTCGTCCTCGGCCAGGCTTCGTCGCCGAAGTGGAATGAGACTCTCGATCCGCTGACGCCGCCATGACCTCCAGCCGCGCCGTCGCCCTCAGGGCCCGATATGTGTTTCCGGTGACCGGCGATCCGATTCGCGACGGAACGGTGACCATCTTGGATGATAGAATCCTCGCGCTGGGCAACGATCCGGGCGGCGAGTTCCGCGACCTGGGCAACGTTGCCATTCTCCCCGGTCTTGTCAATGCCCATACGCACCTGGAGTTGAGCGATCTGGCCCAACCGCTCGGCCTTCCGGGGATGGGGTTTGTCGACTGGATTCAGGAAGTCATCGACCATCGCCGAAATCGCACCGAATCGGCTGGGCGTGCGGTGGCCAAGGGGTTGGCGGAATGCGCGAGGCTGGGGACAACCGCCGTCGGCGAAATCGCCCAGCCGGGCTGGTCCGCCGAGCCGTTCCGCGAAGCGGGCCTCGACGCCACCGTGTTCCTGGAGCTGATCGCCCTGAACGCCGATCGCGTCAGAGAGGTCTTGGCCCTGGCGCAATCGCACGTGAATGCCGGCCAAGGGACGGGCGTTTGGCACGCGGGGGTCAGCCCCCACGCGCCCTACACCACGATGATGCCCTTGGTCTTGGGAGCCGCAGTGCTTTCCTCGGACGCACGTGTGCCGCTGGCCTTCCACCTGGCAGAGTCGAAGGAGGAGGTGCAGTTTACGCAGTCGCGGAGCGGGGCGCTTTGGGATTTCGTCCTGCGCGTTGTCGGTCCGGACCAGGCTCGCTATCTTGGCAGGCTGCCGGAACGCGGCTGGGTGCCCGAGATTGCCCGGGCCTATCGCGCGCTGCTCATTCACGGCAACTATCTCGATGAAGAAGCGATGCGGATCCTGGCGTCGCATTCGGACCACATGGCCGTGGTCTACTGCCCGCGGACGCACGCCTATTTCGGCCACGATCCGTATCCTTTGGAGGCGATGCTTCGGGCCGGAGTGACGATGGCCTTGGGGACCGACAGTCGTGCATCGTCTCCCGACCTGAGCATGCTCGCGGAAATGCGATTCGCCGCCCAGCGTCATCCGTCGGTGCCCACGAGCACGATCCTTCGCATGGGAACCCGCCTGGCTGCCGAGGCCTTGGGACGCGCGGAAGACATCGGCAGCCTCAGCCCGACGAAGAGAGCCGACCTGGCGATCGTCCGACTTCCGAACCGTGATGCCGCCGATCCGTACGAATTGCTCTTTGACTCCGCCGAGCCGGTCGTGGCCACATGGATCGGCGGCGTCGAACGTCGAGCCCCGGCGTGACGCCGCGAGCGCAGGTCGTGGCGTCCTCCACCCGTGTGGCATGCTCTCACGATGCGAAGCATCGGGTGAGCATGGGAAGCGCCGTGGCGTTCACCATGCCGACCCGCGGCTCGGCCGCGTGACGGCACGCCACGCGATCTACGTGACGGCATGCCAGACAATGCGCATGGCGGAGGGGCGCACCATGCGCGTGGGGACTTCAGCGACGCCGGGTGCGACGCGCTTTCTCGATCAGGCCCGACGCGCCGAAGCGGCGTTCCAGTTCGCGTTCCACGTCAGCCAGGGCCACGCCGCCGTAGGCGAGCATCACGAACAGGTGGTACACCAGGTCAGCCGCCTCGTGAACAAGGGCCTCATGTCCGTCGTCGCCTTCGAGGCGCGCCGCGTCGACCACTTCGCCAGCCTCTTCGCATAGTTTCGTGCCGATCGCGTCCACGCCCCCGTCCAGAAGCGTTCGCGTATAGGAGTTCTCGGTCCGCGTCCGCTTTCGGCTCTCGATCACCTGCATCAACCGAAGGAAGATGGAAGGCTGCTCAGGCATGGCACTGTTCTCGAAGGGGACAGATCCGGGGGCGTACTCTTCCCGGGAAGAATACCTGCGATGCCGTCTGCGAGGAAGTCCTTCGTCAAAGGGCTCTCCACGACGGCGCAGGCGAGCCGGACAAGCGAAGCTCCGGTCCGGAAGAGCCATGCGTCCAGGGGGGTGAAAAGCCCTGCGGCACCTTGACGGACCCCGAAAGGGGCATAGGATGCAAAGGCATTCTTCGATTTCGGCGTGGAGCATACGTATCGATGTCTT
>CAZFKF010000212.1:0-7307 GCA_964518805.1 uncultured Planctomycetaceae bacterium
GCAGTTCTGGTTCAGCACCACGGACCCCACGGTCGAGGCCGTGCAGCATCATGTCGAGGGGATCGTCTCGAACATGGACGACTACCTCGGCGTGCGGTCGCGGCTGTTTCCCGATCACTCGGCGGCGATCGAGGCGATGCGCGGGTGGGCCGATCGCCAGGCCCGCGGCGAGGCCGTGGTGTGGATGACCCTGGGGGGCTGCTTCTGGTTCCCGCGCACGCTGATGGGCTTCACCAAGATCAGCCTGGCGCTCTACGATCAGCCGGAGTTGATCCACGCCATGAACCGGGACCTGACCCGGTTCAATCTCGACATCGTTGACCACGTGGCCAGGGCCTGCGTGCCGACGTTCGTGACGATCGCCGAGGACATGTCGTACAACCACGGGCCGATGATCTCCGAAAAGCACTTCGACGAGTTCATCGCGCCCTACTACCGGCAACTCGTGCCGCGCCTGGCGGAACTGGGCGCGGTGGTGATCGTGGACACCGACGGTGACGTGACCCAGTTGGCGCCGTGGCTGGCGCGCGAGGGGATTCGCGGCGTCCTGCCCTTGGAGCGGCAGGCCGGCGTCGACGGCATGCAGCTCCGCCGGTCGTTCCCGGAATTGTGCATGGTGGGCCACTACAACAAGATGGTCATGAACCAGGGCGAAGAGGCGATTCGCCGGGAGTTCGAACGGCTCGTGCCGCTGATCCGCAGCGGACGGTTCATCCCCAGCGTCGACCACCAGACGCCGCCGGGCGTGTCGCTCGAACAGTATCGCACGTATTTGCGGTGCCTGCGTGCTTACGCTACGCCGAAATAGCGTACATAACATCCTCCGTGCCCTCCGTGGTGAAACGAACGATTCACCACGGAGGGCACGGAGGGGTACGGAGAAGGTAGGGAGGGTTCGATGAACAGACGATATGGCAGACGGCTATCGTACTGGATTGCGTTTCTGGGCCTGCTGTCCGTGGTGGCGCCGGCGGCGCTCGTGCGGGCCGAGGACAGTCCATGGTTCGCTCATGCGACGGTGGGGATGGAGGTCGGGCCGACCGGCGCGCAGTTCGGCAACAGCGACCCGCGCGACGCGGGCTATTGCTCGCGCTTCGACGGCCGGCAGATCGTCGGCTGGTGTGCAAAGGCCAATTGCGATTATCTGGTGATCTGGGCCCGCGACGGAGACTACGCCTACTACAACTCGAAGCTGCTGCCGAAGGCCCCCGGGCTTGGCCAGCGCGACCCACTCCGCGAGGCGGTCGATGAAGGGCGGAAGCACAAACTGCCCATCATCGCCTACTGCGTGGTGCAGCAGGGCGGGCACTATCTGGCCGCGCACCCCGAGTGGGAGATGCGCGATGCAGCCGGCAAGCCCATCGGCCGCTTCTGCCTGAATTCGGGTTACCTGGGCGCCATGAAGGCGATCGTCGCCGAACAACTCGCCTACGGCATCGACGGCTTCCACATCGACATGCTGGACCAGGGATTCGGGCCGCCCTATGGATGCTGGTGCGACGCCTGCCGGCGCGAGTTCGAGAAGGAGTTCCACCGGCCCATGCCCAAAGGCGCCACGTGGGACGAGGATTGGGACCGGATGCTCGAATTCCGCTATCGCAGCAGTCAGCGGTTCGAGACGTCGCTTTGCGCGCACATCAAGGCGATCCATGCGCGGGCGTCGGTGGATTTCAACTATCACGGCAATCCCCCGTTCAGCTTCGAGGTCGGCCAGCGTCCGGTGCAGCACGCCTCGCAGGGCGACTTCGTCACGGGCGAGACGGGTGTGTGGGGCTTCAGCGCCCTGACCGTCGGCCTGAACGCCGAGTTCTACCGCGCGGCCACGCCCGGCCATCCCGTCCAGGTGGCCATGCAGCGCGGCGTGCGCATGTATCACGACCAGACCACCCGCCCCTTGAACGACATCCGCTGGGAACTCTTCACGCTCTTGGCCCACGGCGCGTTCGTGACCATGGTCGACAAGACCGCGTTCGACGGCTGGCTCGATCCCGTGGCGTACCAGCGCATCGGGGCGGCCTTTGCCGAGGCCCGCGCCAAGCGGCCGCATTTCGGACATGCCCCTGTGCGAGAAGTGGGAATCTACTTCAGCAGTCGCACGCGCGATTGGGTGGGGCGCGAGCGGCCGGCCGACTATTTCCAGGGTTTCCAGGGCGCCCAGCGGGCGATGGTCTACGAGCACATCCCCTGGGGCGTCGTGCTCGACGAGAACGTCACGCCGGAGACCTTGAAGCGATTCCGCGTGGTTCTGCTCCCCAATGCCGGGATTCTGTCGGAGCGGGAGACCGGCCTCCTGCGCGGCTATGTGGAAGGGGGCGGAAAGCTGCTGGTGACCGGCGCGAGCGGGACGCTCTCGCAGCGCGGAGAGAAGTTGAGCGAATCGACGCTGGCCCAACTCATCGGCGCGAAGCTCGTCGGCCGGCTCGATTCGTCGGACAATTGGGTGCGATTTCCCACCGCGCCGGCAACGGCCGCGAACGCTCTTCAGGGCGACATCCCTTCGGACTGGCCCATGCTGGTCAGGGGCCCGGCCGTGGTCTACCAGCCCACGACCGCAACACCCGTCGGACAACTGCTGAAACCAGTGCGCACGCTTCGCCAGCAGGCCGGGCGGGAAGGCACGGACTGGCCGATGAGCGCCGATGCGCCGGTCGGGCCGGCGATGCTGGTGAATCGGGTGGGCCAGGGCGAAGTGGTCGCGTTGGCCGCGTCGCCCGACTACGCAACCGCAAGCGACCATCCGATCGTCGAAGCCCGCCACCTGCTGAGCCAGGCCGTGCGCTACTTGAATCCGTCGCCGCGCGTGCGAATCACCGCGCCGGCGACCGTCGAGTCCGTGGTCACCGACGACCCGGCGGCCCGCACCCTGCGCGTCCACCTGCTGGGCTACAACTCGCCGCCGCAAACCACGCCGGGGCAGAACCGTCCCTACGTGCTGCCGAGTCTCATTGAGGACGCCCCGATGCACCGGGTCGCCGTGGAGGTGGCCGGAGGGATCAAACGGGCACGGGCATTCGGCAAGGCTACAGAGATCAAGCAGCACGGCGGCCGCGTGGAGGCCGTGGTGAACGATATCCACGAAATCCTCGTGCTGGACTATTGATTGCGGCCCAAGAGGTGAGAAAAGGAGAGAGCGTGTGAACACGAAGCTGATCGCTAAGTGCACTTGGGCCGCGGCTGCGGCGTGGTGGATGGTCGTGTCCGTCTCGGCGGCGGTTGCCGGGGCGGGCGAAACGCCGCGTGCCCCAGAGCAGGTCTACCGCGGCGCCATGGCCGCCTTTCCCGGTCCTTGGGCGTTCGCCCTGCCCAAGCAGGGCATCATCCTGGTAAGCGATGCAGAACTGGAGACCCTGGCTGCGGACCCCGATAAGGTCCTCGACTTGAGCCTCACTCCCGAGCCCAAGCACCATGCCAGCCTGCGCCAGGTGTGCGAGACGGGCAAGCAGCAGGGGGCGCGAACCCTGATCGTGGCCTTCGACCACTTCTTCCAGCAATACCGGCCGGGCCAGAACCACGTGCGGCGTCTGATGCCCGACATGGACGCCTACATCGAGAAGATTGCCCGCATCGGCAAGTTCGCCGAGCAATACGGGCTGGGCCTGGAACTGAGCCTGCTGACGCCGCTGGAGATCGGCCGTGCTTACCGGCAAGCGACCGGCGAGTCGGGCGTTTGGATGCACTACCGCAAGGGACTCCGCGATCCGGACGGCGGGGCGTTCAGCGTCCAACTCTGGAGGCACCGGCGGTGGGTGAACAACAAGGGCCCCTTCGACCTCGAAGACGCGGGCGTGCGGGTCTTCGCCTTCCGCGAGCATTCCGTGCCCGGCACGCCTTACCGCGTCGTCCCCGAGGACTCGATCACCGAGATCACCAGCCAGGCCAAGGTCGAGGTGCTCGAAGGCATCCAGGCCCAGGGCTTCCCGGCCGTGCGCATCCGCGTACACGGCTCGGGCAAGGTCGACCGCCGGGGGCTCAACCGCGTGCTGGCGGTCCAGGTCTACCGCACGCCCGAGATGGACTACTTCTCGGAGAAGGCCCTGCCGTATCTCAAGGGGCTCGTCGACCGCTATGCCAACGCGGGGATCAAGCTCAACGCCCTCTACTCCGACGAGCCGCACCTGATGGGCGACTGGAGCTATCATCACCACCACGACCACGGGCAGTTCGCCATGCGTTACGCGAGCCCCGGGTTGGGCGCGAAGTTCGCCCAGCGGTTCGGCGACAAGTACCGCGATCTGGCCAAGTACCTGATCTACTTCACTTACGGGCAGGAGGATTTCGCGATCGACCTCAGCGCGACGCAAGGCGTGATGCACGTCTTCGGACCGTCGCCGCAGGACATCCGCCGCACGGCCCTTTTCCGCGCCCACTACTACCGCTTCCTGCAAGACGGGCTGACCGATCTGCTGGTTCAGGCCAAGCATCACGCCGAAGCGCGGATGGGGCACCGCCTCGAAGCCCGCGCCCACGCCACCTGGGCCGAAAGCCCGACCTGCGACTATTGGATTCCCGCCCGGGGCTTGAACTCGGAGCACGCCAAGTACGAGTACACGTCCGACTTCCTCTGGTCCAATACGGTGCAGCAGGCCGCGGTGGCCTGCGCGGATTACTTCCGCTGGGGCGATTTTCTCACGGGCAACGGGAACGACCATGCCGAAGGGGGCTTCCTGGACCGCAATTACACCGGCCTGACGCTGGCCTGCTCGACCGGGATCCTCAACGAGGTGCCGTATTCTTACGGCGCCCACTGGGGGATGCCCGGCCCGATCGCGCATCGTCGCTCGATGGTGGCCACGGCGTTTGGCGTGGCCGGTTCGCACTTCGGCGAGGTGCAGGAGATGCAGCACCGCGACGTCGAGGTGCTCATGCTCTACCCGATGGACCTGACGGCCGTCGAGGAGCGTTTCGGCAGTTGGATGACCCAGTACCCGTACGCCAACTATGTGACCCAGGCCAAACTTCTGGAGCGAGGACAGGTGAAGAACGGCGCGATCGAGATGGCCGGACGGCGGTTCACCACGCTGGCGGCCACCTTCGAGCCCTTTCCTTCCCGCCGCCTGCTGGACCTGATGCAGCAACTGGTGCAGCAGGGCGGACGCGTCGTGTGGTCGGGACCGCCGCCCCTACTGACCGACGAAGGCGGCGACGCCCTGGCGCCTTGGTCCGCACTGTTCGGCGTCGAGTGCCAGCCGGCCTTGAACGAAGGCCTGCCCGTGCCCGGGCGCCAGATCGCCTTCGAGGGCACGCTGAAGGGCGTGCCGCCGCAATTCATTCTCACGCACGACCTGATCGATCGCGTCTATCCGGTCGCAGCCAAGGGGTCGACCGAGGCGGTTGCACGCGTCCAGCGCTGGCTGGTGGGCACGCGCCGCGATGGCCCGGGCGGGGGCAAGGCGGTGTTCCTCGGGTTCCGCCCGCGCGACAATCAATCGTGCAGCCTCGGCTACGACACCCGAACCTGGTTCGAGATCCTCGCCGCCCTGGGAGCCTATCCGCCCAGCGGCAAGTTCTCGGGGGTGAACGACAACCCCGAGTCTCTGTCGCGAACCGGCGAGTACATCGCCTGCCGTTTTCCCAACGGCGCAGTGACGATCGCCCGGCACCTCCGGCTCACGGAAGAGGACTGGCCCGGCGGTTTTGGCCGAGACGCCAAGGCCGACGCCGAGTACGTGGCGACCCACACGCTGCCGACCGACGCCATCTCCCTGCGTGACTTCAGGGTGAACGGTCACGCCGTCACCTGCGAAGGAAGCGGCGCCGTGGCGTTTCGCGTGGACCCGCAGGGCAACCTGGCCGCCTTCGCGGGATACGGTTGCCGCCAGATTACGGTGGATGGCCGGACCACGGTCTTCGCCGAGAAGCCGCTTCCCTTCGTCATGTTCGCCCCGGTTGCCGTCGCGCGACGGGTTCCCGGCGGCGCGATCGCCCAGACCGTGATCCACGGTGATGGCGTGGTGCGGATTCCCGCCCATGGAATGTCCGAAAAGGTGAAGCTGTTTGCTGAAGGCCCGTTGCCGGGCTCCAAGGGCACCGAAGTGCCTTTTCAGCGTGAAGGCCCGGCGATCGTCCTCCGCGTCACGGCCGCCGAGTCCGGCCGCCAAATCTGGATCGTCCCGACGAAGTAGAAGCCGGTAACCGGAGCAATAGCCATGAAACCTTTGTGGTCTCGAATGAGCCGAATCCCGCGACGCAGTTTTCTTGGATGCAGCCTGGCCGCAGGCGTTTTGCCCTCGATCGTGCCCAGCACGGCGCTGGGAAAGGACGGCGTCGCGCCTTCAAACAAGATCACGCTGGGCATCTTGGGCGTCGGAGCGCAGGGGCAGTGGGACATGCGGGCGTTTCTGAACCACAACGACGTCCGGGTCGCGGCCATCTGCGACGTGAATCAGAAGAACATCGCCAGCGCTCGCCGCATCCTCGAAGAAGCCTACGGCAAATCGGAGCTGAAGGTCTTCTCCGACTTCCGTGAGATGAACGCGGATCCCGCGATCGATGCGGTCCAAATGACCCTGCCCGTGCATTGGCACAGCATTCCTTCCCTCGACGCCATCCGGCACGGCAAGCACCTCTACCACGAGAAGCCGATGGGCATGTCGTTCGAGGAGGCCAAGCGGGTGCGCGACGCCGTGCGCAGCAAAGGAGTTGTGTTCCAATTCGGCACGCAGCAGCGGTCAGACCAGTACTTCCGCTGGGCCTGCGAACTGGCGCTCAACGGCCGCTTGGGAAAGGTCAAGGAGATCCAGGTCTCGGTGCCCGGCGGAAGGCAAAGCCCGCTCTTACCTCAGCAACCGGTGCCGGACTACGTGGATTGGGACCGCTGGGTGGGCCCCGCGCCGATGACGCCCTTCCACGTCGACAAGCTCGCCCGCGATTGGCACGAGAACATCACCAACTTCTCGTTGGGCATGATCTCCTGCTGGGGAATCCACCACCTCGACATTGCCCAGTGGGGCAATGGCACCGACGCCACCGGTCCCGTGTCCGTCGAAGGAACCGGCGAGTTTCCCAAGGAGGGCACCTGCGACGCCATCGTCGGCTGGAAGGTGCGGTTCGAATATGCCGAGGCCGCCCCGGTCCTGTTTGTCAACGACGGGCGCGGGCTGGATCACGGCGTCCGGTTTGTGGGCGAGAAGGGCTGGGTCCACGTGGCCCGCGGCTTCATCCGCGCCCACGACGACAAGTTCCTCCGCGATCCGGCGAACAAGCCGAACCAGTTGACGACCAAGCTGCCCGTCAGCCGGGACCATACGCGGAACTTCGTCGACGCCGTGAAGAAGGCCGTCCGGGCCATTTGCGACGTCGAGGCGGCG
>CAZFKF010000213.1:0-7303 GCA_964518805.1 uncultured Planctomycetaceae bacterium
GATCCCGCAGTTGGAGAAACTCAAACCCGGCTCGCGGATCGTGTCCCACGACTTCGACATGCGGGGAGTGGAACCGGACGCGAGAGTCGAGGTGAACCCGAAGAATGGGGGACGCAGCCATACCGTGTATCTGTGGACCACGCCGTTGAAAAAGGTGAAGAGTGACGAGTAGATGGAGTTGTTGGTCGTTGCGGTGAAACCGCGAGCGGGGAAGCGGGAGCCAGCAGGGACGGACGGAGTTCCTGGGAGACCGACAGGTCCGAGGAGCGACTTTCAGCGCTGCTGGCCGAAATATCGTTGACTCCGGACATCAGCCCCCGGACCCCCGAACCCTGGATCTTTCCGAAAGCAGCCGTTGGTACGTGTGATGTCGGATTCGTTCGATCCCTATCACCGCTGGTTGGGGATTCCGTCGGAAGACCAACCGCCGAATCACTATCGGCTGTTGGGAATCGACCTCTTCGAGGACCAGCCCGAGGTGATCGAGTATGCCGCCAGCCGGCAGATGGCTCACCTGCGGACGTTTCAGGTGGGCCCCCACGCGGCGCTTTCCCAGCGACTGATCAACGAGGTTGCCGCGGCCAAACGCTGCCTTCTGAAGGCGGAGAAGAAGGCAGCGTACGACGGATTCCTGCGAGGGCGACTGGAGGACGCGAAGCATCCTTCGGCATTGGCCGACGAGGCAGGAAAGCCGCCGCCGTTTCCGGTTGCCCCGCCCGACGAGGAGCCGCCGGTTGTCGAATTGGGGGTCTCCGGCGAAGGGGCTGGCGAGCGATCGCCGCAGGCGTCGTCCGGGGAGACCGCCCAAAGCCGCAGGCGTTGGAAAGTGGTTACGGCGGTCACGGTCGCGGTGGGACTCGTGCTAACGATTGTTGTCTTGGCAGCGACCTTGACGTCGGCTCCTGCTCTTCCGGTTGTGGACGAGACCGTGGTTGCGTCGCGTCCCGTGCCCAAGGCCGACGTCGAACGCGAGGAGACGACGCAGCCATCCGCGCCCAGCATGCAGCCGGTTCCACCCTCGACGCCTTCCGTATCTCCAGACGCGGGCGATCTCGCGGAAATGGAATCGGAGTTCTGGGACTGGATTTTTGCAGATGAGGCGAACGATGCGGAACCCGTTGCGGCGACCGTCCCGAAACCGCCGGACGCCACTTCGCCCGCAAACGGCGCACCGAAGCCTCCCGCCGGCACCCCGGACGCCAAGGGGGCTGCGGCGCCCGATGCGGGCCAGATTGCTGTTGGCGCGCCGAAGCAGGCCGGCATGTCGCCGCCGCCGGGGACGCCTTTCACCGAGCCTCCGCCGAAACGCGTCGAATGGAAATCCGAACCGTTCAAGACATCGCCCCAGATCGACCCGATTCTGGCGGAGGCCTGGACCCTGATCCGCCGCGGCGAGTATGCCAAGGGTCGCGACCGACTGGTTCACGCGGCAAAGACGAATCATGACGACATGCGCGTGCCGTTCAGCCTGGGGCTGGTCGATGCGCTGGTGACGCTCGAATGGGCTGCGGCGGAGAAGGAATTCCTGCAGTGTGTCCAGGAGTATCCGGGGCACGTGGCTTCGTTGAACAACCTGGCGTTGGTGCGCCTGAGGCTGAATCGAGAGTCACAGTCCGTCCGGCATTGGCAAGCGGCCCTGGCCGTGGGCCCGCCACCGGACGAAATCGTGCAGAATCTGGGCCGCGTTCGTTACCTTCTGCAGAAGGGCCGTCTGTCGTGCAAGCCGGCCACCCAGAAGGCCGTGAACGGCCTGTTCGTCGATGCCCAGCGGACCGGCACCGGCCGGTTTGACGAGAACGTGGGGTTCCGCTACATGAGCCTGTACGGCGGCGGCAATCCCGAGTTCGGTTGGAGCGAGGCCCACGACTACGAGGATCGCTGGTGCCCGGTCTGCAACGCTCAGGGCAGGATGAAGTGCCCGGAGCGGGATTGCAGAGGCGGCACGACAACGCGCATGCAGTCGAATCTCGTCGGACGCAACCCGCTCACCAAGACGCCGATCTACGAATCGAGTGCGGTTCGCGTGCCGTGTCCGAGATGCAAAGGGTCGGGTTGGGTGCCGTGCGAGTTTTGCCGCGACGGGAAGGACACGTCGCTCAAGTAGCCCGTGGAATGTTGGTTGGTTTCGTATGTCGGGCTTGGATTGGACAGTTCGGAACGTTACTCAAGCAACGGCCAGAGAGATGGCATTACCATACTCCATTCGTGCGGCGCTGTGGATCGCCGTATTCTCTAGCGCCGCTGCCGTCTCGCAGGAAGGTCTGGCGATGCATGCGGAGAGCCTCAAGAGACAGCGATTCGGCACTACCGCGGAAGGCGCAACGGTCGATCGCTTCACGCTTTCCAATGGCCGTGGGCTGACCGTTTGCTTGCTCACGTACGGCGCCGCGCTGTCGGAACTATCGTTCCCGGACCGCGAGGGACGCGCGGCGGACCTCGTGCTGGGCTTTGACCGGATCGCGCCATACGAGGACCCGGCGCAGAATCCGTACTTCGGGGCGACTGTCGGCAGGGTCGCGTTCCGTATCACTCTGGGGCAATTCACGCTCGACGGAAAGCGTTACCAGCTCAGTCTGAACAACCCGCCGCACCATCTCCATGGAGGCATGCGTGGGTTCAGTCGCTGCGTCTGGAACGCCGAGGCGGCTGCCGGGGCCGAAGGCCCGGCCGTCAAGTTCAGCCTCACCAGTCCCGACGGCGACCAGGGCTATCCGGGCGCCGTGAAAGCCGAGGTGGTCTATACCGTCACACGCGACAACGCGCTAAGGATCGAGTATTCAGCCACCGCGGATCGGCCGACGCCGGTCAATCTCACGCATCACAGCTACTTCAACCTTGCGGGTGCCGGTTCGGGCAACGTGCTCGGCCACACGCTGGAACTTGCGGCGAGTCACTATACGCCGCTGGATGCCAAGATGATTCCAACGGGCGAGGTGGCCGCGGTTGCGGGGACTCCCTTCGACTTTCGCCGCCCGGCCTGCATTGGCGACCGGATGAAATCCTACCCCGAGGTTGCGGATGGGTACGATCTCAGCTTCCCGCTCGACGGCGCCAACGGCACGCTGCGCCGCGCAGCCACGCTGAGCGAGTCTGCCTGCGGCCGAATCATGGAGGTATGGACCACGCAGCCAGCCATCGTCCTCTACACCGGCAACTACCTCGACGGCACCGTGCGAGGCAAGGGCAACGCACTCTACGGAAAACACGCCGGAATATGCCTCGAGACGGCCCACCTGCCCGACTCGGTCAACCAGCCGAAATTCCCTTCGACCATCCTCCGACCCGGCCGCATCTACCGCCAGACCTGCGAGTATCGGTTTGGGGTGCGTTAAGGACGCGTCCGACAGCCGGACCATTCGCTGACCCTCAGGACTCCTCGGTCGGTTCGTCGGGACGTTCGATGGTGTGGAGTGCCAACGCCAAGAGTAGGCTTAGCAGGTCCACCACAAAAACGACGGTCACGGCCCCTGCGATCCAGCGAAGCACGGCACCACCCACTTCGTCTCCCATGGCTGCGAGCACCGCGGCAAAGCCCAGGACTGCGGCCAAAGTCATCACGAGCACAAGGGCGAACGCCGTCAACAGGAGGAGCAGGCGCCGAGAAATCAGTCGCTCAGACATGGATACGTTTCCTCAATCGCCCAATTTTCGTGATCCGCAGACTCTCTGTCAACGCGGGGCCCTTGGGCGTTATGCTTCGGCGTTTGGGTGAGCAGGAGTCCGCCGGACGATTTGAGCGGCTCGCAGCG
Organism: uncultured Planctomycetaceae bacterium; assembly: GCA_964518805.1. GTDB lineage: Bacteria > Planctomycetota > Planctomycetia > Pirellulales > Thermoguttaceae > CALFBP01. Next base: position 3,750 of record CAZFKF010000213.1, read on the forward strand.
CCGGCTTCAGCCCGTTGATGCCCGCAGAACGATGGTTCCTTCCAACGGGCTGAAGCCCGCACTACGAGCGGGGCTGTAGCTCGGAATTAGCATTAGCTAGTGGATTGTACCAAGCCGAAAGGAGTATGTCTCCATGCCGCAGTGGATATACTGTTAGCTCAGACGCGGCATATTCCTGGCGGTAGTCTTGTACGCCGCCGCCGTGGACGATAGGATTCAGGGTTTCGATCATGCGACTCCGAGGCAAGAGAGTGCTTCGCAGTGGGCGCGGGCTGTGCCGCCTTGGGGGTCTGGGAGAGGAAAACGGCAAATGAAAGAAGGCATTCACCCCAAGTACGTGGAAACCAAGGTAACCTGTGGCTGCGGCAACTCGTTCATGACGCGCAGCACCCGGCCCGAGCTGAAGGTTGATATCTGCAGCGCCTGCCATCCGTTCTATACGGGGAAGCTCAAGTACGTCGACACGGCGGGCCGCATCGAGCGGTTTCAGAGCAAGTTCGCTGGGGTCGGCTACGGCAGCGTGAAACGCGGCAAGAAGAAGGCGGCCGAGGCACCGGCGGAATCCACCTGATCGACCGCGTTTCCGGCGCGCGATCCGGGCCGGCGTTCCGTTCGGCCGGGAGCGCGGGCGAGTTGTGCGGCGGGCGGCCGTTCTTCGCTGCGCGGTGTCAATGATGGTCTATGCGCAAGATTCTCGAGGAAAAACTGCGGCGGTTTGAGGAGCTGGAAAAGCTCCTTGTGGACCCCGACGTGCTCGCCGATCCGGGCCGCCTCTCGGCGGCCTACCGCGAGCACGGGGCCTTGAACAAGGTGGCCTCGAAGTACCGCCGCTTCAAGCAGCTCAACGATCAGATCCGCGAGGCCAAAGAGATGGCCGATGGCCACGACGCGGAACTCCGCGAATTGGCCGAGGCCGAACTCCCCGGCCTCAAAGACGAGCGCGAGCAGGTCTGGAACGAACTGTTGGACCTGACCATCGGCGGCGAGGATGCTGCCCGGCGTCGCTGCGTGATGGAAATCCGCGCGGGCACCGGCGGCGAAGAGGCGGCCCTGTTTGCCCGCGACCTCTACGACATGTACCGCCACTATGCCGAAAGCCGCGGCTGGAAGGTCGAGATCCTGAACATGAATCCGACCGAGTTGGGCGGGTTCAAGGAGTTGATCCTCGGGTTGGAGGGGGAAGGCGTTTTCGCCGCGCTCCAGTACGAGAGCGGGGGGCATCGGGTGCAGCGCGTGCCGGAGACCGAGGCCAAGGGGCGCATCCACACGTCCGCCGCAACCGTGGCCGTGCTCGCCGAACCCGAGGACGTCGAAATCGACGTCAAGCCCGACGACTACCGCATCGATCGCTTTTCGGCCAGCGGGCCCGGCGGGCAGCACGTCAACAAGACCGCGTCCGCCATTCGGTTGACGCATTACGCCACGGGGCTGGTCGTCAGTTGCCAGGATGAGAAGAGCCAGCACAAAAACTTGGCCAAGGCTCTCCGCGTTCTCAAAACCCGGCTCTACGAGGCCAAACGCAAGGAGGAGCAAGAGAAGCGGGCCAGCGAGCGGAAGAGCAAGATTGGCTCGGGCGATCGCAGCGAGCGGATCCGCACCTTCAACTTTCCGGACAACCGCGTCACCGACCACCGCATCAACCTGACACTCTACAAGCTCGACAGCATCCTGGCCGGCAACCTCGAACCGGTGATCGACGCGCTCAAGGAGTACGAACGCCAGGAGCTGCGCGACGCCTTCGGAACGATCGAATAGGACGCTATCCGCCTCCACGTCCCCCGCATTCTCCGTGGGAGCAGATTCGGCTTCGCACCGCAGAGGACGCAGAGGCCACGGAGATGAGATCCGCAATCAGGGAGGCTCCGCATGTCCGAAAACGAGCCATGGACCGTCGGCCGCCTCCTCCATTGGACGACGGACTACCTGAAGCGGCACGGAGCTGAGAGCCCCCGGCTCGACGCGGAGGTCCTCCTGGCCCAGGCCCGCGGCTGCCGGCGGATCGATCTCTACACGGCGTTCGAGGACCTGCCCGGGGAACCGGTGCGGGCCGCGTTTCGCGAAATGGTCCGCCGCCGTGCCGAAGGGATGCCGGTGGCCTACCTGGTCGAGCATCGCGAGTTCTACTCGCTGGAGTTTCGCGTCACGCCCGATGTGCTCATTCCCCGCCCGGAGACCGAGACGCTGGTGCTGACGCTCATCGAACTGGCCCGGCAACGGCCGGCTGGGCCGCTCGCCATTTGCGACGTGGGCACGGGCAGCGGGGCCATCGCGGTTGCGGCGGCCAAGCACCTGCCCGCAAGCCGCGTCACAGCGATCGACATCAGTCCAGCGGCCCTGGACGTGGCCCGGTCCAATGCCGAGCGTCACGGCGTGGCAGACCGGATCGAGTTTGTGGCCGGGGACCTGATGAGCCCGCTAGCGCCCGACCAGGAATTCGATTTCGTGGCCAGCAATCCTCCGTATGTGAAGGAATCGGAATTCGCCTCGCTTTCCCCCGACGTGCGCAATTACGAGCCACGCCTGGCGTTGGTGGCCGGGGTCGAAGGAACCGAGATCGCTCGCCGCCTGGCGCCGCAAGCGGCCGAACATCTCGTGCCTGGCGGCTACTTGCTCATGGAGGTAAGCCCCGCGACCCACGACGCCGTGTTGGCCCTCTTGGCTGCCGACGATCGCTTCGAGCCCGCCTCGACCGCCCGCGACATCAACCGACTTCCTCGCGTGGTCCAGGCCAGACGGAAAGCGTCGTGATCCCGAAACGCCGCGGGCGAATCGCGGTGTGGTTCGCCGGAATTGGCGGAATCAGGGACGCTCCGTTCAGGCGAACAAGACATACTGCCGCAGGAAGGATTCGACGGTGCGGTAGAAGTGCTCGATGGTCTCGGTCTTGCGCCAGCCGTGGCCTTCGCCTTCGTAGACGTGGTAGAGGTGCGGCGTGCCGTTGTGTTTCAGGGCCTCGACGATGAGGTCCGACTGTTGCCGCGGCACCACGCGGTCGATATCGCCCTGGAAGATCGCCAGCGGGCGTTTGATCCGGTCGGCATGGTACAGCGGCGAGCGTTCGCGGTAGATCCGTGACGCCTGCGGCAAGGGGCCGAGCAGGGAGTCGAGGTAATGGGCCTCGAACTTGTGGGTCTCGGCGGCCAGGTGGAACTGGTTGGCGACGCCGTAGAGGCAGATGCCGGCGGTGAAGATCTCGGGCATCTGGCTCATGGTTTCGAGGACCGTGAATCCGCCCGCGCTGCCGCCCATGATGACCGTGCGATCGGGATCGATGCGCCCGGCGTCGGCCAGATGGCGGACCGCGGCGGCGGCGTCCTCCACGTCGCAGACGCCCCAGTTGCCGCGGAGCTTGAGCATGTAGTCGCGTCCGTAGCCGGTGCTGCCGCGATAGTTGACCAGCAGGACTGCGTATCCGCGGGTGGCGAAGAACTGGGCCTGCGGGTTCCAGCCGGCGCGGTACTGGGCCGTGGGCCCGCCGTGGATCATCACCACCAGCGGCGGCTTGCCGTCGCTGGCAAAACGGTCGCTGGCCGGGGCGTAGGAAAGCCCGTGCG